>JBBQIG010000007.1:0-22433 GCA_038324715.1 Anaerolineae bacterium
ATCAAGCACTGAATCAAGCACTGAATCAAACAGTGGATCGAACAGTGGATCGAACATTGAAATAGTCTCCGCCGAGGTCTTGGGGACGACGTTAGGACCAGAAAACACTTGGGGCGCACTCGATGGGCGCACTCCCTTTGGGCCGATGACCTATGCGCGCATCGACACCGACGACCGTCAAGGTCGCATCAAGACCTATATTGGCGAAGGACATTTCACCAACGACCCACTCTCGCTGATTTCCGGGACAAAAGCCGTGGTAGAAGTGAAGGGTTTGCAAACCATGCTGCGCTATATCTGCAAGCAAGGCTTTGCCCACCATTGCGCCATGACCCTCGGTCACGCCGCCAATGTGCTAGATGATGCCTTTAATACTTACTTGGAATGGGATACCTATTACCACCAGGGGTAAGCGCAGATAGAGTCTCAGGGTTTACAGCCCTATGAAAATCTCCACGAATATTAAACAAAACGGGGTCAGGCTGGACTATCTCAGCCTGACCCCGCATTGCTTGCGATGGGGGATATTTGTCAATCTACAAGGGAAACAATTTGAGAGCCCTAACTCCCTCGCAAGTTCATTTCACGACCTGATAGTGAAGCGCAACCACCCCCACGTCAGCAAAAGTTTTGGCTCCTAAGAGCTTCAGCTTGAGCATCTCCTTGACGTCTTTGAACAATGGGGTTCCACTGCCCAGGACAACCGGACTGATGGTAAGTCGGTATTCGTCGATCAAGCCAAGGTCCGCCAAGGTATGGGTAATGCTTGCGCTGCCGAAGATCATCATGTCCTTGCCAGTTTGTTGCTTCAACTTGTCCATTTCTTCAGCAATGTTTTCCTTGATCAACGTCGTGTTGTTCCATTCAGCGGTTTCCAGGGTCTTTGAGAAAACAATCTTGTGTACGTTCTCGACCCAATCGGCATGATGGAGTTCTTGTGGCGTGCTCTCTGGATTGGTCAGCACCGTGGGCCAATATCCTTTCATCATCTGATAGGTCACACGTCCATAAATTGCCGCGTCTGTCTCGCTGGCAAGATCAATCGCATGTTGGAAAATTTCTTCATTATAGCCAATCCAATCCATCTCTCCGTTGGGACCTGCCACAAAACCATCCAGCGACATGTGCATGAGGGAAATAACTTTTCGCATTTTGATTTTCCTTGATGTTGCTAATTTTTATCCTTCACGTTGGTTCTGCGTCTATATCCTTATTATATGTTACTAAATGGTCACATGCCAAGCGGCAATTCTCCCCACTACGTAATGGGGAGAAATTTATCCTCAAAGCAGGAAGCCTTTCGGACTGCTTCGAGGATGATGGATACGGCTTTTCTATGATTAGCGACGATAAACAAAGAGGTTGGTGCGGTTCTGTTCGATATACTCCCAGTCATACTCCACGCCCAGCCCTGGACCCGTGGGCACGGGTACACAGCCGTCGGAGCCTAGCGCATCTGGCTGGTCGGAATAGCCGCAAGTATAAACAGGCGGCACGGCATTGGGCATATCGGGGCCGATCAGCGCCATCTCATAGAAGTGTGTGTTACGCAGCGCCGACATCACAGCACGGTGGGCAGGACCGCAAGCATGCAACTGCACATCTAAGCCAAGTGCCTCACAGAAATGGGCAATCTTCATCGCGCCTGTAATGCCCAAATCATACTCAGGGTCAGCATGAATCAGGTCACAGCCACCCGCCAATAGAAAACTTGCCTTTTGCTCCACCCCGCGCACATGCTCGCTGACAAGCAGAGGCGTGCGTAGCTGGGCGCGCAGCCGCTGGTGCCCTGTGGCAGCAACACCCGTGTCACGGTATGGGTCTTCATACCAGAAGTAATTCGCCTCATCACAGGCACGCCCCACATAGAGCGCATCGAGATAAGTACGTAGCTGGCAAGCGGGGTCAAGCATCAATGCAAAATCGTTGCCCACCCGTTCGCGCACACCCAGGACATTTTGCGCCTCTCGGCGTGCATCCCCCTCATGCCAACCATGAATCTTAAAGCCAGCAAAATTCTGCTCTTTACAAGCCTGTGCATAATCAGCAAAAGCTTCGAGGCTATCCAGCCCGCCAGGGCTAGATTGACCATGATAGGTGCTGGCATAGGTGGGCAGGCGCGTGCGGAAGCCACCCAACAATTTTGAAACAGAGACCCCATATTTCCTACCCGCCAAATCCCACAGCGCAATATCAAGCACACCATGCCCCATGTGGTCATAGGCGCGCACCTCGCGCTTGAGGTCATCATAAATGCTTTCACGCTGTTCCGGGTCACGCCCCAGTAGATAGGGTGACAACATCTGCGCCTGTCCCAAGCTCGAAGGAGTGCCAACCCAGTGCGTCACATAGGCCCCTTCCGCGCCATCATCACAGCGAATCCGCACGGCAAAGCGCGTCTGTGACATCTGCGCCCCGGGTACATAGGCCAAATTGCCCACACCCGCAGCAGATTGCCCTGCCAATCCTAAATTTTCTACTTGGTAGGTAAAGACATGAATTTCAACAGTGTCGATGATGCTCATGGTTCCTCTTTTCGCATGATTTTCGTGGATTTCAGTGGGAGTTGAGAGAGCTATAACTTGCCTAATGACTATTGTACGACCTTCGTCATCCTATCTATAATAGAATAAATGCAAATCTTCCCATACGGGGAGTCGCAATTGCTTCTTTCATACCACCAACTCAGCCTTCTGGGTCATGCTCTGAGTACCCATTGCAACATAGAAAAGCCACAGCCATGTTCTTCGCCAGACAACTGCCCATTCCCACCGAGCGCCCCTTCAAGTGGACGATGAAGCCATTAGAGAGCGCTGAAACTTCATTTACAGAATTGCCTAATGGACAACTTGTACTCACCATTCAGCATGAGGTGGTTCGCGGCGTTACATCCACCATGTTGGCGTGGTGGTTCCAACACCTGGGCAAGAAAATGTCCTATAAAGGTGTGATCTATCCACGCTACTTAGTCTGGCATCCCACCGACCACATCCACTGGGAATTAGTGAAACATGGGCCTCACGGCAGCACAGGTGAAGGGGCAACCTTTCGAATTGTCGAGGCGTTCGGGGCAGATCCCAAGCACTATGTGGATAGCACAGATTATGTGGAGAAGTGCGACGAAGAAGGTCTATCGTTGGTAACACGCATCTTGGGCATTGAAATTTTCCGCCTGGAGCATCGCTTTACTGAGGTGGAGGAGGGCACGCGCTACGATTCGCGCATGGTGGTGGGGATGGACAGACCGCGGCTGGGGCCTCTCTTTAACAAGTACATCCGCCCGCGCATTTTCTCAAATGAAAGTGCCAAGCGCTGGTTGATCCACAACATTGAAGAAGTGGGGAATTTCGAATTCTTTCTTCCCCTACTCTACACAGATCATTTTCCCAAGTGGAAAAAGACCGTTCGCCCCACCAAAAAGGAGGAGGTATAAAAAGCAAAAGTGGTTGGTGGGTGGAATGGCTTGGTAATGGTGCGGCACGACGTCGAGATAGTGCAGGTTGCAAACGCTGGCATTAAGCTATCAAAGATGAAAGTTATTATCTTGCATAGTAAAGGCCAAGATATAGCGCATTGAAACAACCACCCGCAACTATGTGCTGGATGCAGTGCGCCTCGGTATGAGTGATGACCTAATATTAAGGGTAATGATACTCGCGCTAAGTGTAACTAACTGTGCGGACGTGCGCTATGCGCTTACACCACTTAGTTATTTTCTCCTGAAGAACTTGGCTGCGTCGAGGCTTAACAAGGTAGTCATCAGCTCCTGCATTATAACCCGCTATCAAATCAGACTCGCTATAGCTGTTTGTGTATAGGAGAATTGCTCCACTGTAGTGCATACGGGCCACACTACAAAGTGCTACAGCGCTTTCATGATCTTCGGTATCAATGATTACCAGGTCATAGTCACTTGCCACCGCAGGCGAAATCAAAAGCTCTTGGATGGGCTTATGATTTATCTGAAGTTCCAACTGGTTCTGGATTGCTTCCCAGTCGGTAACATTGCTGCGCTCATCACGAACAATTAGCACTTGAAGATTCTTCATCAGATACTCCCATAGGTTTGCTGTACTGCAAAGGCGACACAAGCTATAGCACAGTATCAACACCCAACTTAGCTACTTTTATGTCGGTTTGCTTTCAACCATTTAAAGCTGGATTATTTGAGTTCATACAACCTGCTAGACCAAACGTACAACAAATAGAGTGTGCAAAAAAGATTCAGAAAATACATTTTTGCTCGCTTTTTTGGCCGGCTCGGCAATATTTTAGAACCGAGTATTACCACTGCTATGACCTAATTTGTAACCAGTTACAACTACAATGAAGATATCTGCCTTACCCTAATATGAGTATACGTCTCAAATGAGGTAAAGGATGTGCAATAAAAAAAACTGCTACTTGGGTAGCAAACAATGGAAAAACAAGGTGTGAGGGATGAATATTCATCAAGTGTTGTTTCTCACTGAGAGTAATGATAGTGATAGTGATACTGGGTCCCCATGGTTTTCTGGTGAGCAACAGTTACAGAAGAAGTACTCCGTAACTGTTGCTCACCAACGATCCATTTCAAGCCAAGCAGTTGCCACTTTCGATCTTCTCATTGTTGAAGTTGAGGCGACTAAACCATTAAGTGCATTAAGGCTCTGTCAATGTCTCCGTTCCTATACGGAAGCGCCAATTCTCTTTCTATCTTCTCTAAACGATGAGGAGTACGAAATAGAGGCTTACCAAGCTGGAGCAGATGACTACATACTTAAACCCGTTAGCCCAGATTTAATGCATGCTAAACTGCGAGCTTGGCAACGGTGGGTGGTAGCAGCTCCTATCTGGTCTTAATCTCTCACGCATACCGGCTCGACCCCCAACTCTAACCCGATCATACGTCCCCTTCAGAGCAATCATCTGGTGTTTCAACTGCCCAAATTGCGGTAATTTGTTATTGGTGGCATACGACCCGTGATAGGCTACCTCTGTTTTGGCTCAACTCAGCGTTGTTGACAACTACTTATACTTAATAGTTTGTCATTCATCAACAAAGCCCCACTACTATCTGGAAGCATAGAAGTCAACAGGATGGATAAACCTATAATGTTGACACGTTGGATAATCTTGACTTTGAGAACATTTTCTGGACTGTGCGATAGTCCAGAAATGTTCGACCAGACTTGTTTGATGTGCCGTACTCATTTGGCTCTCCTCTGCTCTTACTCCTCTGCAACTGAAAACCAACTCTCCTAAAAGTTCTTTTCTACCCTAACAAAAAGATAACTCTATACAAGCCGCACAGATGCATTGAATGTTTGTGCAAGTCATCTATTGGAATGGACTGCTTGTCTGACCAGAAAAAGCCCCATAACTAGCAAAAGATGTGATTGTATGACCAACTTGTATACAGACTGTGCAATTTGCACATAACCGCACTTGTGCTTTCTAGAACAATTGTATAGACACATGGCTCTACTATTTCTGTATCCTTATGGAGTCTGTTCTTCTGGGCGTAAGTGCTCCTAACAACACGCAACATTCTCACCAAAACATTACACAAGGGTACAGGAGTAGGAAAGATATGGCTATGAACCTAGCCGGTTTCACAACCGTTAAAGCCGTTTATCGACGGTCTATCTCTGGGCAACGACGCACAGCATCTGTGTGGAGTCTGCTGTTCGTTCTAATGATGTTGGTCGGTGCATGTGGGCCTGCTGCACCCGCAGCGGCTCCTGCCGCAGCAACTGAGGCACCCGCAGCAGCAGAAGAAAGCACAACAGAAGAAGAAGCCTCTGAAGAGGAAGCTACAGCAGAAGTAGCCGAAGAAGAAGCTGCCCCTGCCGAAGGTGGCGTCATCAAGGTCGGCATCCTCCACTCGTTGAGCGGCACCATGTCCATCAGCGAAGTTTCCGTCAAGGACGCTACCTTGTTGGCAATTGAGGAGATCAACGCCGCAGGTGGTATCAACGGCATGATGATCGAGCCAATCATCGAAGACGGTGCAAGCGACTGGCCGACCTTTGCCGAGAAGGCACGCAAGTTGATTCAACAAGATGAGGTGGCAGTCGTCTTTGGTGGCTGGACAAGCGCCAGCCGCAAGGCCATGTTGCCCGTCTTTGAAGAACTGAACTCCTTGCTCTTCTATCCAGTGCAGTATGAAGGGCTAGAATCATCGCCCAACATCTTCTACACAGGCGCAGAACCCACCCAGCAGATCATCCCAGGTGTGGAATATCTAGTCAACGAATTGGGCGCAGAGAACATCTACTTGCTCGGCTCTGACTATGTCTTCCCACGCACAGCCAACCTCATCATCAAGGCACAGTTGGAAGCCCTGGGTGTTAGCTTGGCAGGTGAGGAATATGTTCCCTTGGGCGGCACTGAGTTCAGCACCATCATCAGCAAGATCCAGGAAGCACAGCCCGACGCTATCTTCAACACCCTCAATGGCGACAGCAACGTAGCCTTCTTCAAGCAATTCATTGATGCAGGCTTTAGCGCAGAAACGTTGCCCGTCATGTCGGTCAGTGTGGCAGAAGAAGAAGTACGTGGCATCGGCCCGGAAAATGTGGCAGGTCACTACACCGCTTGGAACTACTATCAGACCACCGACTCGCCAGAGAACGAAGCCTTTGTTGCCGCCTATAAGGCAGCCTATGGTGATGACCGTGTGACCAGCGACCCCGCTGAAGCCGGTTACTTCGGTGTCTATCTCTGGAAAGAGATGGTTGAAGCCGCAGGCAGCACCGATGTTGAAGCTGTGAAGGCCGCAGCCGCCACAGGCGAAATCTCCTTCCAAGCACCTGAAGGTTTGGTCACCATTGATGGCGAAAATCAACACACCAACAAGACCGTCCGCATCGGCCAGATCAACGCCGAAGGTCTAATCGACGAAGTATACAGCAGCCCAGAACCCGTCAAGCCCGATCCATTCTTGGCTGGCATCGAATGGGCCGCAGGTTTGGCCGAAGGCATGAGTCAGTAAGCAACTCTTTGCTGAGTATGCGCCTGAACTTTGGGCGTAGACTTGATTTGTGAATTGTCTAGGCCCTAGCCGACCTTTCAGTCGGCTAGGGCTGTCATACGGAGTAGTGATTGTAGGAGTTGGTAGTGCAGAAGTAACCTTCCTCGGAGCGGGGAGCCCTTTGGGCCGCTCCGAGGAAGGGGGTCGATAAAGTTAGAGATAGCGGATAGAAGCACGCGGCGCAAGAGTGCGCAATAGAGGATAGAGGAACACTGTTATGGATGCAGCAATATCGCAGGTCTTCAATGGATTAAGCCTTGGCTCCATCTTGCTGATGGTGTCGCTGGGGTTGGCCTTTGCGTTTGGGCTTATGGGTGTCATCAACATGGCCCACGGCGAATTTATTATGATCGGGGCCTATGTAGCCTATCTCTTTCAGAGCATTGTCGCCCCTTTTCTGGGTGGCGTGGAACCGGGCATTTGGTTTTTGTTGGCAATTCCAGCGGCCTTTCTCATTGCAGGTTTGTTGGGCGCACTCATGGAAATGACCCTCATCCGCCATCTATATGGGCGACCTCTGGACACGCTTCTGGCGACATGGGGCGTGGGCTTGATCTTGCAACAGACCGCACGCAGCATCTTTGGCGCACCCAATGTCAATGTTTCCAGTCCGCTTTGGCTCACAGGTGGCTTTGACATCGGCGCGGGGCTACTTCTGCCCTACAAGCGCATTTTCATCATCGCCCTGGTGCTGGTCGTGGTCATTGCACTTTATTTCTATTTGTACCGCAGCGCCAGCGGGCGCAGGTTGCGTGCTGTCATGCAAAACCGCGAAATGGCCTCTTGCTTGGGCGTGCGTTCACGCAGCGTAGATGCCATCACCTTTGGTCTTGGCACCGGCTTGGCTGGTGTGGCGGGCTGTGCATTGGCGCTCATCGGGCCAATCGGCCCCTCACTCGGCACCTATTACATTGTCGATGCGTTCATGGTGGTGGTGCTGGGCGGCGTTGGCAGTCTGCAAGGCACTGTCATGGCCGCGCTCTTGATCGGCGTTTCGACGAGTTTCCTTGAATTGGGTACAACGGCGACGGTGGGCAAGGTGTTGGTCTTGCTCTTGATCATCGCTTTCCTGCAGTGGAAACCCTCTGGCCTAACTGTGCTACAAACGCGTTAAACAGGGACTTACCATGACTAATCTCGTAACACTCAACCTGCGTCGATGGGGCCCATTTACTCTTTTAATGGTGGCACTCTTGCTAGCCCCCCTTTATCTTTCGGATTTTCGTCTCATTCAGTTGGGCAAATTTCTCACCTTTGCCATTGTCGCCGTTGGGCTTGACCTGATCTGGGGCTATGGTGGCATGTTGAGTTTGGGGCAAGGGCTCTTTTTTGGCCTGGGAGCCTATGGCTTTGCCATGTATCTCAAGCTCCAGTCATCAGGTGGAAAGATCCCCGACTTTATGTTTTGGAGTGGCTTGAAGGAACTGCCCTGGTTTTGGGCACCCTTTTCTTCACCCATCTTCGCAATTATCGCCTCAATTTTAATCCCGGCATTGATTGCAGCCATTTTGGGCTTTTTCGTCTTCCGCAGCCGCATCCAAGGGGTCTACTTCTCCATCATCACGCAAGCCCTGACGTTGCTGGTGAGCATCTGGTTTGTTGGTCAGCAAGCCTATACCGGCGGAACCAATGGCATCACCAACTTGGGCAGCGCGCAACTCTTTGGCAAATCCTTGATGAGTCCTGAAGCACAGCACGGATTCTACTTTGCCACCGTGGTCGCATTGATCTTGGTCTATATTCTCTGTCGCATTGTGGTCACCTCACGCTTTGGGCGGCTCCTGGTTGCGGCGCGTGATAATGAAAACCGCTTGCGCTTTTTGGGCTATAACCTTGTCACCTTCAAAGTCTTGGTCTTTGCCCTCTCCGCCGCCATTGCTGCCTTGGCGGGCATCCTCTATGTTCCGCAGGTCGGCATCATCTCCCCTTCCAGCATGGGCGTTGTCCCCTCCATTGAAATGGTGGTCTGGGTGGCAGTTGGTGGGCGCGGCACCTTGCTCGGTGCCATCATCGGTGCGCTGACGGTGAGCTTTGGACGCAGTTTCTTGAGCGAATCCTATCCGAATATCTGGCAATACTTCATGGGTGCGCTTTTCATTGGCAGCGTCCTCCTCTTCCCCAAGGGGATTGTCGGCTCCATTCAGCATTTGTATGAGCGATGGGTGCGCCGGTCAAACAACCAAGAAATGCAACCAAGCCCCGTTACAACCGAAGCCAGTTCACCAGAGATCATCGTCAACATTCAGCCTTCACAAGCAAAAGGACAATCCTAATGGCCGTCCAGACTCTTCCCTCCGTGGCACGATCCAAATCCGTCACGTCCTCACACGTTAGCACGATGATTGATGTGCGCGAAGTGACTGTGAGTTTTGCAGGCTTCAAGGCCCTGGATGGACTTGATTTCTCCATGCAACAAGGTGAACTTCGCTTTGTCATCGGCCCCAATGGGGCTGGCAAAACGACCTTACTGGATGTATTGACGGGCAAAGTTCGCCCCATGCATGGCAGCGTGCGCTTTGGCAAAGATGTCAATGTGCTCCATACCCCAGAACATGAACTGGTGAAGACAGGCATTGCACGCAAATTTCAGACTGCAACAGTCTTCAACAGCCTCACCGTCTATGAGAATCTTGAGGCGGCAATTGGTTTTCAGGATACGGCTGTGCAACTCTTTACCCGCCTATCCACCGCACGACGTGAACGCATCAGCGCCATGTTGGAGAAGATCGGGCTGACCCACCGCGCCCATGTGCGTGCGGGCATTCTCGCCCACGGTGAGAAGCAGTGGTTGGAGATCGGCATGCTTTTGGTGCAAGAACCGAAGTTGCTCTTGTTGGATGAGCCAGTGGCGGGGATGACGCGCCAAGAACGCAACCGTTCAGGGCTTATCCTCCAAGAAATTGCCAAAGATTGCTCCGTCTTGGTTGTGGAGCATGACATGGAGTTTGTGCGTAACTTTGCCAACACCATTACCGTGCTGCATATGGGCAAACTTTTGTGCCAGGGAGCCGTGCAAGACGTGCAAAATGACCCCAAGGTGATTGAAGTCTATCTAGGTGGTCACGCTACCCGATCACATTAGGTCGAACTCTCTAGCCTGGGCTTACGAATCCTGACTTACGAACTCTGTTTATTCATCCACTTGGGAGTCTGTTATGAGTGCAAATGCGTTGTTATCAATTCAGGGGCTTGATGCAGGATATGGCGAAAGCCCAATCCTGCGCGAGATTAACCTTGACATTCAACCGGGGCAGGTTGTCTGCCTCATGGGGCGCAATGGTGTGGGCAAGACCACACTGATGAAGACGATCATGGGGCTAATCAAGCCCAGCCAGGGCACTGTTAGCTTTGAAGGCAAAAACATTACCCAATGGTCAACCAGCCAACGGGCGCGTGCTGGCATTGGCTATGTCCCCCAGGGGCGCGGCATCTTTCCCTACCTCTCCGTCTTTGAAAATCTACTGATGGGCTTTGAAGCAACTCCGTCTCGCAAGCCAGAGAAGTCGTCGCTGGAAGAAGTCTTTGACCTCTTTCCCATGCTGCGCCAATTTCGCCATCGCCAAGCGGGCATGTTGAGCGGTGGCCAGCAGCAACAGCTTGCCTTTGCGCGCGTGCTTGTTCGTCGCCCCAAATTGCTGTTGCTCGACGAACCCACAGAGGGCATCCAGCCCTCGATCATGGCGGAGATCGAGGATTTAATTCTCAAGCTCCACCGTGAAGGCGACATGGCTATTCTCTTGGTCGAACAGTTCATCGACTTTGCCTTGAGTGTGGGCAATGCCTTCTATGTCATGGAGACCGGCGCAATTGTGATGAACAGTGCCGCCGAGGGGTTTGATGCAGAACGAGCCAAGGAATATCTGGCGATCTAAAAGTTATAGCTTTAGAACTTTTCTGGGGTTTGCTCTTATTCAGCACGATTCCAGAGGAAAATATCTGGACGCGGGCATTAGAGCCTCCCGCGTCCTTTTCTTTTTTAACCCTTGCAAGGAATCTGTCATTCCGAGAGCAGCGAGGAATCTCTCCGTCCCTTTGACAGAGGGATGCCTCGTCCCAGACTCCTCGGCATGACAGGCTGACTTGGTGAGACTCACTGGTAGTTCACCAAATCATTTGCTTTACAGTGTACCTACGGCAGCCGCCGCACAATCTCTGGTTGCGCCACTTGCATCTCTAGCGGGGGCAACCCTGCTAACATCGCTTCCAGATCGTTGACCACCAAATGGCCGATGGCACGCAATTCTCCAGCCACCGAGCCAGCGCGGTGGGCGGAGAGGACAACGTTGGGTGCATGGCGAATGGGATGATCGGCGGGCAAGGGTTCTTCGGGAAAGACATCAATGGCAGCGCGGAAGCGTCCGGAATAGAGCATCTCGGTAAGCACGTCGAAATCCACCACATGGGCACGGCTCATCAAGACCAGCACGGCATTGGCAGGAATCAGCGACAGCAACTCGCGCCCCAGCAGACTCTTGTTTTCCACCGACGGAATTGCCAGCACAAAGATTACGCGTGAGGTTGCCAGTAGCTCATCTAAGCTTACTGGCTTCACCCCCTGCTCACGCAAATAGGTGGGCGCAAGCCAGGGATCGTAGACCTGGATGGAGCAGCGAAAGGGAGCCAGCAAGGGACGTAACGCCTTTGCCAAGCCGCCAAAGCCGATGAAGCCAACAGGTTTATCAAAGAGGGTAAAGGTATCCACGTTACCCTTTTGCAGGTATTGCTCGCTGCCACTCTGGAACCCTACATGCCCTGCCACAATCTGACGGCTGGCTGCCAGCGCCATGCCCAACGCCATTTCGGCAACCATCGGCCCAAAGGCTGGCGCGCAACTTAACACACGGATACCGCGGGCAAAACAAGCTTCATAATCCAGGAGCGCCGGGCTGGGGTGGCGACCTGACACTTCGAGGATGGCGCGCAGTGCGGGTAGGTCATTGACAGGAATCTCGCGCCCACGCCCAGTCACAATGGCAAATACTTGATCGCGATAGGGTTCCATTTCTGCGGGAGGCATCGGCTCATCCTTTGCCCAAACCAGATGCGCCATCTGCCGCAAACGGTCCAAATCTTCTGGCGAAAAAATGTCCGCCAGTTTGCGTGGGTGGGTATCAAGCACAATGACTTTCTGGTCTGTGGGCGCGCGTGGATCGATTGGCATGGGGCATGCTCTTTCTGTGCTATATTTCTGTGCTATATGCTGAAAAACGGTTCTTGAATTTTATCCCAATTCGGCGTACACGGGTAGGCGTGCGCAAGGAGATGGCTGACTTGTATCAAATAGAGAGCAGTCCCACGAGGTTTTTTCTGCACAACGTTCCATTTTGCAAATGCAAAGAGTTGGGTCATGCTTACGACTTCCAATGTAGTTCGCTCGTCAAGAAGATATCAAAAACAGGTTAACGAGATAGGTTGAGGAGATAAAAGACGAATGAAAGTCTTGGTCTTATGTGATGACAAGTGGCATCCAGCAAGCAATTCACGCACCGGATTGGCTGCGCTGGGGACGGACGAATGGCAGTTTGATTTCATCGAGAATGCGCGCGAATGGTCAGCCGAGCGCATGGCGCAATACCCACTGGTACTGTTGACCAAATCCAACCAAGTCTCTTCAGTGGATCATGAGCCGTGGTTAACACCAGAGGTGGAAACAGCCTTTTTGGAATTTGTGCGTACTGGAGGTGGTCTGCTGGTGGTGCATTCGGGGACAATTGGCTATCGGGAGATGCCAGGGCTGCTGGGGTTGATCGGCGGCGTCTTTGTGCAACATCCACCCCAGTGCGAAGTGACGATTACACCCCAGGGCTATCATCCGATTACGGCGAATGTCGAACCATTCACCATCAGAGATGAGCACTACTTTATGGAGACTGATGACCCCGAAGCGCATTATTTTCTGACCACCATCTCGGAGCATGGCACACAAGAGGGGGGCTGGATGCGGAATGAGGGCAAGGGTCGTGTCTGCGTCTTGACGCCCGGTCACAATGTAGAGGTCTGGCTGCACCCAGAGTTTCAGACGATGCTGAACAATGCGTTGCACTGGTGCTCTGAGGAGAATCCCGATGCATTTAGTGGCACAGAACAAACAGCATAAAGGGGTCATGTGAACAGCCAAGCAATCATTACCGACCCTGTAGGTGAATCTATAGGTGAATTCGTTGACACCCACCACAGTCAGCATTAGAATCGAACGGGGGAAACTCTCCCTACAGTCCACACAGTTCGTGGACTACCTCTTATTCATCTTCCACTTTTAGAAAGGAAACGCACAGCGAACAGAGTTTGTTGTTGATCAAAATTCGTTCGCGTGTGTGAACCTAATGAACTACGTAAAATTTGCTGCTACCGAGGCCCAGGTTTCGGAACTATGTTTGGGCACGATGATGTTTGGCGGGCGCTGCGATGAAGCCGAGGCGGATCGCATTCTTGGCACGGCGGTCGATAATGGCGTGAACTTCATCGACACTGCCGCCATGTATGGCGATGGACTTACCGAGGAGATCTTGGGTCGCATTATGAAAGGGCGGCGTGACAAGCTCTTTCTCACCACCAAATTCCACAAGGGAGCGGATCGAGCGAGCATCCTTTCCAGTATTGACGAGAGCCTACAGCGTATGCAGACTGACCATGTAGATCTCTATCTGATCCATTGGCCTACGCAAGGCATGAATCCGACTGAAATGATGGAGGCGCTCAACACGGTGGTGCAATCGGGCAAGACGCGCTATATTGGCTGCTGCAACTTCCCTGCATGGCTACTCGCCCACTTCAACACCACTGCCGCAGTGAACGGCTGGGCACGCTTGCAGTGCAATCAGTTGGCCTATAACATCATCGAGCGTGGCAATGAAGTTGAAATTTTCCCCCTCGCCGTGGCAGAGAAGATCGCCATCACAACCTATCGCACGCTGATCCAGGGCTTGTTGACTGGCAAGTATGGCTGGGGCAAACCACTGCCAGAAAATACCCGTGGTCAGTCAAGCCCACAGGTGATCACCTGGCTCTCGCAATATGGCGAAGGCGTGGATCGCTTTGTCAATTTCGCCAAGCAACGCGGCATTACCCCCACAACCCTAGCCGTTGCCTGGACACGCTACTCACCCGCTGTCACTGCCCCAATCATCGGTGTCAGCACGTTGCCTCAGTTTGAAGAGACATTGCAAGCCTTTGACTATGACCTTAGCGCAGAAGATTATGCGGAAGTGACTTCCTTCTTTAACACAGAGATGCGCGAAGAAGGCTTCCAACGCTTCCCCGGCATGAAGTATAACTTCCCGCGCCTGCGCCGTGATCTGAATCTGTTGCAAGAATAGAAAGACCCAGCGCAAATGGCAGCAAATGGCAAGGTGGCAGCAGTGGAGAAAAGTCAACGATGATTGAAATAGCCCTTCTTGCACTAGGCATATCGGGCCTCTTTACCACGGTTTTGGGATCGGTTCACTTCTTCTTTCCGCTCTTGCTGGACTTCGCCCAGGCTATCCCCCGCCAGGGCGAAGACATCTTGCCATTTCGTTTGGGGCCTTTGCGCTACACGACGCTCCGCAGCGATGTACATGGCATTGCCTGGATCATGAACCATGCCGCCAGCTACACACTCGTCACCATTGGCATTCTCGATCTGCTCGCCTATCGCTGGCTAGGGACAGAATTCGGTTGGTGGCTTTGCCTGTGGATCGCCGGGTGGTGGTTTCTGCGTGCAGGCAGCCAACTCTACATGGGTCGCCGCCGCGGAGATTTGTGGATTCTCGTTGGCTTTGCGTGGCTAGGGGTTGTACACTTGGCGGTGGCGTTTTGGAATTCTAGCTTGGGAGCTAGCGTCACTTGAACTAAAATTTGTGTGCTGTCGTGCGGAACTGATGTATGTTGGGCAAGGAGTGAAATATGAAGGGTAATATGGAGGCACTTGTTGAGCAACTCATTGCGTGGGCAAAGCAGCAGCCAGAGATCTTGGCATTGTATCTATATGGCTCTGTAGCCGAGGAACACGCTAACGACTTGAGCGATCTCGATGTTGGTCTGCTATTACGCTCGGAGCTTTCAAAACATGAGATGTGGCGGCTGGAGGACAACTGGGCAGCACTTTGGCCCGAGGTGATTGACTTCCGCATTCTGAATACGGCTCCGCTACCTTTTCAGTTCGATGTGATTCATCATGGAGAGCGGCTTTGGAGTGCAAATGCCAACCTTGTAGCTGCACAAGAATCACTGATTTCACGCAACTATCATGAAGAAGAGCCGCGACTTCAACAAGAGTGGGATGCCCATATAAAGCAGGTAATGGAGGCGCGCAGTGCCACTGAACAGGAAGAATATCAGTCAACGCTTGATAAGGTTAGAACTGTACATCGCCGAGTTACAGGGGCAGAGAAATACAGTGTTGCTCAAATCACTGGCAACTCCAAGTAGCCCTCTGGCACAAAGAGACTACCCGCGGTTGTGCCTTGGGGTGTGATTGCGGCGAGGCGGCGTGTGAGCTTGGCGCTGGTGACCTTGCCCGCCAAAGCATCCATAAACGCACGCGTCACCGCAGTAACCTGCTCCCCATCCTCATGCACAAACTCCAAACGATAATGCTGAATCCCCGCTGCAAGCCAACGATCTAGGAAGGCGCTGCCCTCTTGCGCCTGTGCGCCAAAGACTGTGTTGCGACAGCCCACATCAGCCATCACCGGATGGGCGCGCCCCGAAGGATCACGCAGCGCCACCTTGTGCTTTTCACAGGGATGACCGCAATCCTTATAGCTTGTCCCCTTAGACAAGAAGCGGCAAAAGACACAATGCTCCGTATGAAAGACGGGCAAGTGGTGATAGGCGATGACCTCCACTTGCTGAGGGCCAACTGCCTGTGCCAAAGCTGTCACCTGATCGGCATTCAGGTCATGCGTAGGGGTGAGCCGTGCCAGCCCCATGTTCAGGAAGCTCTCCGCGCTCAAGACATTGGCGGCATTCAAGCTAAAATCACCCAGCAATGGCGGATGTTCTTCCGCCAGCAATGCTTGCAGCAAGCCTGTGGAGCGTACCAAAATGGGGCATCCCAAACGCAGCAAGAAGTTCACAATGCGCTGCTCTGCTGGTTTCAGCACACGAGGCGAAGCAACTTGAGCGGTGATGCTCGCGGCTTGCACCTGTTCCACCGCAGGGCGTAGCCCATACAAATCAAGGTAGTCGAGGGTGATGCTGGCAGGGTGCAATTCGATGGCAGCAGCTAGCTGTTCGGGCGTACGCACCAGCAAATGTAGCTGCGGTGGCGTGGCGGCAACGGGCGCGAGCTTGGCACGCGGCTGGGCCAAAACAGTCGCCGGGTCATGGACGGTGACGGTGCGTGGTTGGGCTTGCAGCGTGGCGAGTTGCTCCACGGCACTGCGCCGCAACTGATTGAGCAAGGAACTCGGCACAAAGGGTTGCCCTTGCACCGCCAACGTGACCCCTGCCAGCACATAGGCGCTGTTGCCCAAACGCCCAAGTTGGTCATGCAGCAATTCGAGTGTCAGCCCCTGACGCTGGGCGGCAACCAATGGCTCTGGTGAATAGACTGTGGTTGTAACCTGGGGACGATTGACCAGCGTCCACGTCACTTGCAAGGGTGCGCCTTCATGCGCAACAACATGCACCTGCAATGGCTGTTTGGTGACAGGCGCAGCAGGCTGTAGATAAGGTTTGGCAGCTTTATCCAAGTCAGGATCATGGTTGCGCCAGATCAGATCACCCACGCGGATGCGCGTAAAATTTAGCGCGCCATTGCCAAAGTGCAATTCTACGCGCCCCTTGTTGGCGGGGGTCACTTGATAAATGTGTCCTCCCTCCTCTGCCTCTTGCGGACTTCGCCAATCTGCGGCATCAAAGACCACACCATCACCCGGCTTTAAGGGTGACACTCCGTAGGCAGCGTTGGGCGTTATGACAACACTTTCATTGCGTACTTGCGCCACGCGGCCTAGTTGCACACCCTGGTGACGGGGTGAGCGGCCTTTGACCACCGTTTGGTGGTTGGTGCCAGCAATAAAATGGGGGCCAAGTCCGCGCGAGAAAACCTGTTCCAACTGCAACTCATCGCGCTGGGTAATGCTCAGTGGCAAGCCAGCCCACGCTTCGTCGACGGCTTTGCGATAGGCCGCGGTGGTTAATGCCACATAGTTGGCATCCTTGTAACGACCCTCAATCTTGAGCGCGTGAATGCCAATCGGCACGATCTCTGGCATTTGGCGCAAGGCATAGAGATCACCGGGCGAGAGCAGATAGCGCAAATCATCTAGGGGACGCAAGATGTCGTCTACCAGCAATTCATAGGGCAAGCGGCAAGCTTGGGCACACTGACCGCGGTTGGCGCTCCGACCACCCCACGCTTCAGATGAGAAGCATTGCCCCGAATAAGAGACACAGAGCGCACCGTGGACAAAAATTTCTAATTCAGCTTGGGTCTGGGCGCGGATGGCGCGGATTTCATCAAGCGATAGTTCGCGCGCCAAGACGACGCGGCTCACGCCAAATTGTTGTGCCAGCGCCACGCCTTCGGCAGAGGTAATGCTCATTTGTGTGCTGCCGTGAACTTCCAGATCGGGCGCAAGTTTGCGTGCCAGTTGCGCAATGCCCACATCTTGCACAATGATGGCGTCGGCATCGGTCGCGGCAATGGCGGCGAGTGAGTCGGCTGCGGCGCGGAGTTCATGGTCAAAGACCAACGTATTAAAAGTGACATAGCCCTTGACGCCACGCTGA
This sequence comes from Anaerolineae bacterium, assembly GCA_038324715.1. Taxonomy (GTDB): domain Bacteria; phylum Chloroflexota; class Anaerolineae; order Caldilineales; family Caldilineaceae; genus QEUY01. Next base: position 17,735 of record JBBQIG010000007.1, read on the forward strand.
TGCAGCGTTCGCATCACTTCTGGCAGTTCAGCCAGGGTAAAGCCCACTTTGGCGCGCGCGGTAAAGTGCTTCAGGCCAAAATAGACAGCATCCGCTCCAGCCTCAACCGCGGCCTGAAGTTGGGGCCAATAGCCAGCGGGACTCATAATTTCGGGCTTCGTCAACAATTTGCTTGGATCCGTAGACATCTAAAATGTTCTCACTCAACAGATTTCACGTACAGCAACAGGCAGCGCAACACATTCACTGGCAAAAATCGACAAAAAAATCGGCAAGAATCAACAAGGGTGATGCGCTTTTCCTAATCCAGCATCATACCATCGACTTTTCCACTTTGCACTATGTTTACACGTTTACAACTCTTTGTACCGGCGAATTGTTTCCCTTTCTCCTTTTTTACCTTTTGCCGTTCCATGCACTATGCGCGCAAAATAGTCTTTACCGCGTTGACTGCATTGGCAACGCCCCTCTCTTCGCGGATCTCTTGGCCTATTTCCACGGCTTTTGCCTGCATCTGCGTGTTGCTCACCATCACTTGAATCGCCTCTGCCAGCCGCGCCGAAGTCAACTCATGACGAGGAATGGGCTTGGCTCCAACGCCAAGTTCATAGAGACGTCGCCCCCAATAGGGCTGATCCGCCATGTGCGAAACAACAGTCGCAGGCACACCGGCGCGCAGCCCCGCCGCGCTTGTCCCCGCGCCGCCATGATGCACAACTGCTGCCATTTGCGGAAAGAGCCAATCATGCGGTGCGCCGCTGAGCAGGAAAATGTTAGCAGGTAGCTCACTCGCTTGGAGTCCAGCCCAACCGGAATAGATAACCCCAGCTTGACCTGTCTGCTTGAGCGCATCGACCATCAAATCAAGTGTAGCTTGTGGATTCTTCGTCGCCATGCTGCCAAAGCCGATATAGACTGGTTTGGGGTGCGCCTGCAAGAAATCACGCAAGGGGGCGGGTGGCTGCCACCCATGATCCAACGCATCGAACCAAAAACCTGTTACAAAGGTATCCTCATTCCACTGTGGATCGCGCGGCATCACTTGCGGGCTAACGCCATAGAGCACGGGCATCTGATTCCATGCGCGTGCAAAATTGCCATAGCTCCACGGACGCAGCCCCAACTGCTGGCGAAAGGCATTCGTAGAATCTTTCATGATCCAATAGATAAAATAGATACCGATATAGCCAGCAAAGCGATTCAAGAAGTTCTTGCCCTGTGGCACAATGGGTTGCATCGTGGAGTTTGGGTTGGTGCTGGGCGTGAGGGGCGCGAGCATAATACGAATATGCCTCTTGCCAAAGTTTTCGGCAATGGCTTGCACAATGCCAAAAGTGGGTAGATTGCTAATCAAAACATCTGGCTCTTGGCAGATGCGTAGAAGTTCGTTGCTCATGGCATCGCTCTGCTCACTCAACATGCGCTTCATATTTTGCGCTTCTTGAAAAGGACTGGTGGAGCTATTCTCAATCCACTCCTTGCCACTGTCACTGTTCATCATCGTTTCAACATCCACCCCAACATCCACAAAGTCAAAGCCTTTGCTTTCAATCGCAGCGCGAAAATTTGTCCCTGCGGCAATCTGCACCGCATAGCCCGCATCACGCAGCCCTGCACCAAAAGGCAGAAGTGGCTGCACATCCCCTCGCGAACCAAAGGCAAGCAACAATATCTTCACGGGACACCTCCTAGAGATTTACTTGTGACACTGTTGATTTATCTCCTCCATTTAACCACCACTTGAGGCTCTTAGCTCAACAGAGCGGGCGCAATGTGAATAATTTCACATTGCGCCCGCTCATATCAATTAATGCAAAAGATGGGAGTGCGAGGAAACGCGCAGTAGGTCGTCAACGAGGGGACTTGGTCTTCTCAACGGGACAACCTACATCTTACTATGTTCATCCGTGCCCAAATACTTCTTTTCAAAATAGCCGAGTACAACCAGGATGAACCAGACCACAATCGTACAGAGCACAGCGACCCAAGCTTGGCCTAACCCAACGGAAATTCCGATTGCAGCTGTAACCCAAATACTGGCAGCAGTCGTAACACCGCGAATTTCGCGTTCTTGACTCAATTTCAAGATCACACCGCCCCCAATAAAACCGGTTCCCGTTACAACTCCCTCAATGACTCTGCTCATTTCGGACATCGGTATGCCGTCTAACCGGGAGACGATGATGACGATGGCTGCGCCAAGAGAGACGAGCATATGGGTGCGTATCCCGGCTGCTTTTGCATGGATCTCTCGGTCATATCCAATAGCGCCGCCTAAGAAGGCGGCGAGAAGCAGTCGGATGATCACTTGCAAAGCGAGATCCCACTGGGGGATCAGAATCAATTCATCCCACGGCAAAATTTACCTCCCTCTAGACCTGAAATAAAATTTCCTCTACTGCATTGTTGCACTAGAGATCAGCCTAGAAGTAGGCCATTGAGCGAGAAATGTCCCTTCTTGAAGCTTCAATCTCTGTGAGAAGATTATAGCGGCGCTGGATTTCCCTTTACAAGAACCTTACACCTCGTAGAGGATTCTGCCCTCTTGCCGCCACCACCCGGCGGAATTGAGTGCCTCGGGGAGACGTTGCTCATTCATTGCCAAGCTTTGAATCATCTTGGTATATCGAGTCGATTCTGGCACCCCGGATGAAAGATCAAATACCCCCGGCTCATATCTTCCTCGATTCTGGGTGACAAGAGTGTCCCAGTCATAGAGACCAAGCAACGCCCACACCGTAACCGCTCGAACATCAATACCATGTTCCTTGGCTCTCCATGCTCCATCCCACACTTCTTGGAACCAGCACATCTGCTCATCCACAGAGCTGCTCAAATGTGCTTCGGTAACGGCAACTGGAAGATGATACCGATCCCACACTTCCTGCAAAATCTGTTCGACGCTACTCATGCCTCGCTTTACCCGCACCGCTTCTGTGTCCACATACTGATGTCGCCCATTCCCCCCACACAGACTTCCAGGAAATAAGTCGACACGATGATCAAGCCATCTCTCACCCGTAACATAGTAGTTGACCCCCATGATATCTGGCGCAATATCATCACGGGCGAAAATAGCTTCATACTTTTTTAGCTCGGACGTGTCCATGCCAATATACACTGCAAAGTGCCAGGCCGGGTGATGCATGTTAAATCTTCCACACAGTATATCGTAACTCCACCACCGTCTATCGTTATCAAAATCCGCTTGATATTGCAGTTTCGGCGTAGCATAGGTCTTGCCCACATCTTCTGTCGAGACAAATTTCGCAGCAGAATTTACGTCGCGAACAGCATCCATCGCCAGCACAGTTGCGTGACATTGATTGAAGAGTGCGCGCATGAAATCCAACCCATTTTGTTGATGCGGATACCAATGACCATAGAGTGCACTAAACCGCGCCGTAGTCATCATCTCGTTGATGGGGGTAAACAACTCTAAATCCGGATACCGTCCCATCACAGCCTTGGCATAGGCTTCTAACTTTAATGGAAAGTCAGGGTCTATCAGGCTGGTGTAGCGCGGGCCGCTTCCATGATGCAAAAAGCCGACAATCGGCTTAATGCCCAACTCTCTCAAGCGCTTAAGACGTTGGTCGGGCCAACGCCAATCTGCTCTTTCGACCCCATCTGGAGCCACACGTTCCCAGATTAAAGCAGGATAGCGTAATGTTTTAATGCCTAAGTCAGCAATTGCTTCTAAATCCTCAATTCGCTCCTGATGACCACTTTTCACTGTTTGATCATAAAAGAGATCACCCACTCGATTGACAGTAGACTCAATACCACCCCATAAGCTAGGAACTACCTTGTTTTCCATACTTGTTACACCGCAGAAAGAGCTGTAAATCAACCAATACGAGACGCGCTTAGATGATTGCATAGGTTAGTTCGTCTGGAAGGTCAATAACTTTGCTCACCAGCCAATTGACCCGACAGCGTACCAATCCAGGTAATTACCTAAGATCTTTACATTTGCACAAGTAAATTTGCACAAGAAGAAGGCAGTGCAAAACAGCCCATGAACCAGGGCATAACTCACCACAAGTTTGCCACAAATCAGGCAGGATACTTTGCCTCACTCACAATCGCCTTCAGTGCAAGCACCTTTTTGCACTTCTGTACGAGCATGGTAGGCCCGTAGTCCTGGCTATTCGGTGAGGCGGCTTCCAAGTAAGGAGTGATCGGCATTGAAGTAATTACCTCTGTACCACTGCATTTACCTGTGCGTCATCATGCGCCGCGCCCTCTATGGCAGGCACTTCTGTGAGCCTTTTTCGGCATCTGGCGGCATAGGCTAAAGTGAGTCTATGCAGGCAAGTTGTATAGAACTTCTACGGTTGAGGTTAGTACAGAGGGGAGTTGAGTGGTATGAGGATGAGTATGTACGCTGGATCAGCATATGATTAACTATCAGTAAAGAAATAAGTATGTATACTAATAGCTAGCAAATGCTTTGTAGTTTCTGGGCGACAGCCAGTAAACAGCAGGTAAGAATTGCTATTTGTTTCCTCCTTTTTCACTTGTTTTCACTTGCACAATGCTTCACGTTCTCCCGACAGACGCTAGAGGCTACAGCAGCATAAAAAAACGCCCGGGAGTCCATATCGGGGGAAACGGACTACCAGGCAAGAAGAAGGGGTTCAACATAGCCAGATTATAGACTGTCTCGGAATGGTGGTAGGGTTGTGGTGTAAAA
>JBBQIG010000008.1:0-22402 GCA_038324715.1 Anaerolineae bacterium
AGGAATTGCGCGCGATGTGACCGAGCGCCAAAAGGCTGAACAGAAATTGCGTGAGATTGAGGACTTGTACCGACGAGCAATTGCGGCTGCGGGCGCTGTACCCTATCGACGTGAGAAAATTGACAATGAATGGCATTTCACGTTTATGGGGGATCGCATCGCAGAATTGACGGGTGTCAGCCCTTCAGAGCTGACACCGCAGCTTTTCCATCATCTTGTCCAAAAACATGAGTTTCGTGGGGATCTAGCTGGCCTTTCACTTGCGGAAGCCGTTCATCGCGTGGCGGCAGGAAAGATCGAGTCATGGACAGAAGACGTCCTGCTCTTGACGGAGCAGGGTGAGGAGCGTTGGATTTCAGATGCTTCGGTTGAGTTGCGAGATGAACAGGGCCAGTCGATTGGCTCGATTGGCTTATTGCAGGACATTAGCGAGCGCAAACGGGCCGAAGCAGAGTTGCGACAAGCTAAAGAAGCAGCCGAAGCAGCTACGCAGGCCAAAGCAGCGTTTCTGGCAAATATGAGCCATGAGATCCGCACCCCACTCAACGGCATCATCGGCATGACGGGGCTGTTGCTAGATACATCACTCAGCAGCGAACAGGGTGATTTTACCAACACGATTCGCAGCAGTGGCGATACGTTGCTCACCCTGATCAACGATATTCTGGACTTTTCCAAGATCGAATCTGGCAAGATGGATTTCGAGATGATTCCCTTTGATCTGGTCGCTTGCATTGAAGAGACGTTGGATTTGTTTGGCGTTCAAATTGAGCAGAAGGGTCTCGAGATCGGATATATGATCGCTTCGGATACTCCGCACACGATTGTGAGCGACCCAAGCCGGTTACGGCAGATTCTGACCAACTTGGTCTCCAATGCCGTCAAGTTTACCAGTCGTGGCGAGGTGATTATTACCGTTGATAGCCAGTTGGAAAATGATCAACATTGCCTGCACTTTGCTGTACGTGATACGGGCATTGGCATCTCCGATGAAGGCATTGCCCGCCTATTTCAATCATTCTCACAGGCCGATAGCTCAACGACACGTCGCTATGGGGGGACTGGGCTGGGGTTGGTGATCAGCCGTCGCTTGAGCGAGTTGATGGGTGGGCAGATGTGGGTGGAGAGCAACCCTGGCGTAGGTTCTGCATTTCACTTTAACATTCTGGCGCACTCTGCACCGGCGCAGCACCGTCTTCAACGCACGGTGGATGCTGAGTTGGCTGGCAAGCGGGTGCTACTGGTGGACGATCATCCGATTAGCCTTGAAATCCTCATACGCCAATTGAGCAGTTGGCAGATGGTGCCGGTGGCAGTGGCTTCAGGAGAGGCTGCGTTGGAACTGGTGGCGGCTGGGGAGAGCTTTGACATGGCGATTTTGGATCGGAATATGCCGGAAATGGATGGGCTGATGCTGGCTGCACGCCTGCGCCAGGATCCCAAGGCGAAGGAGATTCCCTTGGTGATGCTTTCGTCATTGGGCAACAGTGCTGCCGAGGCCAAAGATCTAAATTTGGCCGCTTTGCTCACCAAGCCAGTGAAGCAAGCGCAACTCCACAAAACGTTGGCAGGTATTTTGTCGCCACAAGCGCCCACGGCGGTGGTGACGCCTAGCTCGCGTTTGGATGCAGACGTTGCGCAACGTTTGCCGCTGCGTATTTTGTTGGCAGAGGACAATGTGGTCAATCAGAAGGTCGCATTGTACATGCTGGCGCGCATGGGCTATCGCGCAGATGTGGCTGCGAATGGGGTGGAGGTGCTGGTGGCATTGGGTCGTCAGCCTTATGATGTCATCCTCATGGATGTGCAAATGCCTGAGATGGATGGGATTGAGGCGACTCACCTGATTTGTGCGCAGTGGTCGCCTCAAGAACGGCCTTACATCATCGCCATGACGGCAAATGCTTTGTCGGGTGATGCTGAAAAATGCCTTGCAGCAGGCATGGACGACTATGTTAGCAAACCAGTGCGACCTGAAAAGTTGGTAAAGGCTTTAGAAGGTGTCGACATTTGCCAACAGAAGATTGCGCTGGAGGCGTAGTGTTCGCATCGTGAAATGAAGAATCTCTCTGTTGGCACATTGATGGCGGCAGAGAGATTCTTCACTTGAGTGCAATTCGGTTAGGCTGTTGTGGGCGGACGACGTGTTTCCCAGCCTTCTTCAAAGAGCCGCAGAAAATAGACTTCGCTGTAGGGATGCTTTGCGGCTTCTTCCTCGTTCAATTCCACACCCCAACCAGGGCTATTCGGTACAGTTAGATAGCCGTTTTCCACACGCGGGACGCCCTGTAGCACATCCCACACCCACGGTTCCGATGAATCATCAAAGTTTTCTTGAATTAAGAAATTGGGGATGGAGGCGTGGAGGTGGGCATTCATAGCAGTACAGAAAGGGCTTTGTGCTTGGTGACAGGCGACCAGCGCCGTATAGGCTTGGGCAATGCCAAAGGAATGGCGGGCACGGCTGGGGCCGAGAGCCTGGGGTTCGGGCTGGATAATGTCTATCACGCGGTAAGCCAGTAGATCGGCAAAGTCACGCAACTCCTTAAAGGCTTCGCCCAGCACCACGGGGACTTTGATTGAGCGTGCAACTTCAATATGCCCCGCCAAGTCAAAGGAGCGCACGGGCGTCTCCAACCACATCGGCTGAAATTCCTCTAGACGACGACCCAAGCGAATGGCGTTGGTGACTGTAAAGCGATCATGCGCTTCAATCAGTAGATCGACCTTAGGCCCCACCGCCTCGCGTACTGCGCGCACAATCTCAATCGAGAGATTTTCACTGTCATGATCAATCTGCTGATAGGCTCCTCCAAAGGGATCGAATTTCAGCGCAGTATAGCCGCGCTCAACCATGCCTACTGCTCGTTCGACAAAGGCTTCTGGCGTACGTTCGCCTTTGTACCAGCCATTGCCATAGACGCGCAGGGAGTCACGGTGTTTGCCTCCCCACAGTTGCCAAACAGGAACCCCCAGGCTTTTGCCCAAAATATCCCAGCACGCTTGCTCAATGGCACTCATGCCGATGGTTGCCCCATAGAAGCGGGCTTTGTGCATCTTATACCAGATACGTTCGGGGTGGCTTGGATCTTCGCCAATGACATGGCGGCGTAACTCTTCAACATCACCCACGTTGGGCTTGGTAGCAAGACCGCCTGTGGCTTCGCCCAACCCGACAATGCCATCGTCGGTATAGAGCTGAACGAAAACCCAATTCTTCCAGGGGTTGCCGACCACAAAGATTTTGAGATCGGTAATTTGCATGATTCCTCCATCAGTAGGGTAGTGGGGATTGATAATTGATCAAGCAGTTGGATAAAGCAAATGGCAACCTATGACAACCTGCACGCCTAAAACTTGGGACACACCCCATATTTTCTTAGGAGCTAGCTCTATTATGCCACAACTAAAGGTGCTGGGCAGAAGCCTTCAAAGTGCTATTTGTCACTTCAAAATGAACAAGTGCGTTGCAGTTAACAATGAATTTGACAGAAATTTAAAATTGGGTATTGACAAATTTCGAAAACCCGCTACACTATGTAAACGTAAGCATGTTGAGTCGCATAACACATTTAGATAGCATGCTGAATTGTTGATTTGTCACCAGCCGTCAGCTTTGGGCGGCTCCAATGAAAGGAGGCTGGGATTGATGTACCTCGATTGCCAAGCAGGGAGTACCCGGAAGGGAGGATCTCAGTCACTCTAACCTAGACTCGCTCTAATCTAGACTCAATGCAGCCGAATTTGTGCACAACTCCATGTCTGGACACATGAGGGTTGGGTGCACAAAGTTGTTAGGTGCAGTGTAGTGAGATACAGCGCATGAGTATAGCGCCGTGAGATGACAGATTGTTTTCCGGTTCAGAAACTGTTTTTCTTAGTTTAATTTTGCTGGTACTTTTGGAGTTTGCGTAGCGTAGAAGTGGATTGTGTTGGGGAGCGTCATTTCTCGTGAATGGCACGCCGTTTCCGGCGGGGGACGGAAGAGGTCAAACAACTAGAGGGTTAAGGCGTTCGGAGTGCGACTGGCCTTGCAACTTTGCTGCCGCAACCCTCTAGAGAAGAGAGATGAAAATCATCTCCGCATAATTGCTGCTTCGTTAACTCACAAACGCGGAGAAGCCAGGCTTGATGCCTCACCCATGCTAATGGCTGGGTAATGGGGTATGGAGCCTGGCTTTTCCCAATTTTCTACTCCAGCTGGTTGTGCTTTTTCTGGAGCTTGCAGCGTGATCAGCGTACCTTGCCAACATTGCCGACCACCATACTACTGGTAGAAGGCACGCATGTTTGGACAAGGGAGAGCTGGCTTGCAGAATCCGTATGTGGTGGGGCGGTGGGTTCGCGGTAGCGACCATTATGACCGCCAAAGCCTAATCGAAAATCTGCTTCATGCCCACGACACGGCGATCTGGGTGGTGGGCACGCGGCGTATGGGAAAAACGTCGTTGCTTCGTCAGATCGAATATGTCACCTCGCAGCCCGATTCGCCTTATGTCCCCCTCTTCTGGGATCTACAGGGTCATGCCACTGCTGAACAATTAACTGAAGAACTCTGCTGGGCGATTGAGATCGAGATGGATCGCTTTGCTGATTGTGATCTGGACTGGTCACAATTTCGCCAATGGGAACCGGCAACGATTTTGCGCCACCTCAGCCGTTCGCTGCGACTCCAACAACGGCAGCTTTTGTTGCTCGTGGATGAGGCCGAGGTTCTGATTGAGATTGGTCAGCGAGACTCTAGCTGGCTGGCTCGTTTGCGTAAGACACTGCAAGAGGGTCAACTCCGCACCATTATTGTTTCCACCCGTTCACTCGGACAATTAACTGACCAGAGTGTGAGCTGGATGACCAGCCCATTCCTTTTTGGCTTCCACATGGTGATCTTGTGGCCGTTGCGCCGCGACGGAGCAGTTGGCCTCGTGCGCCAGTTGCAAAACGAGATGCAGGTGGAAGTCGATGATGCACTCTTGGCTCAGATTCTCCACTATACCAACCACCACCCCTATTTGATCCAACACCTTTGTGACCGCCTCTTTGTGCAAGACGAGAGCGGCAATCGCTATTTGCGTGCCATTCAAGACGATGACTTGGCGGTGACGCACATGCTGGCTTCCTATTTCCAACTCGACTTCCAGTTGCTCAGCGAGATCGAGCGCAATCTGTTGCTGACTGTGGCTGCTTTGGGGAGCGTGTCGCAGGCGCAATTGCTGGAAGCGGTGGATGCAACCGAACGCGCACGCTTGCCGGGATTACTGCAATCGCTCAAGGAATTGGGGCATTTGCGACGAGAGAACGAGAACTGGATTGTGGGCAGTGAGTTTCTGCGTCGCTGGCTGTTGATCAATCACAGCGGCCCCCGCGTTGTGCAAGATCCAGAAGTTGTACCTGTTGCGCGGTTGGATGAATCGAATATTGAGGAAGTTGCTTGGCGACTAGGTATAACCGTTGAGCGCGTGGCCGCGCTTACAAATTCTCCCGTGCGTAGTACCAGCGAATTTTTTCACCTAATTCGCAGCTTCTTTATTGAAATACGCCATCTGGTTGAGCAGGATGAGGGCTACCGGCTCTTGATTACACAAGGGGCAGAGGGTAAGCCCCAATTGCGTAGCGAGGAAGAGATTCAGATTGCGCTGAAGCATTGGCTGCGCCCCATGTGTCGTGCTGCCAATATTGATTTGGATCGAGAGCCACAAACGGGACGGGGCTTTTTGGATTTTAAGCTTTCCATCGGCCATGACTTCCGTTGTTTGGTGGAAGTCAAGCTCTTTTCGAGCGCTAAATTACAAGATGGCTTGGGGATTCAACTGCCCATTTATTTATTGGCTGACCGTTGTATGTATGGCATTTATGTGCCAATTTTTCTTGAAACTCCTGATCACGAGGTGCAAATGCGTGAGTTGCAGGTGCTGGCTTCGGCACGCGCCCGCAGCCACGGCGTGGTCATTGATGTGATCGACATGCGCGCGTGGCGACCTCAATCTGCCTCCAAGGCGGACTTTGCCGACGATCCTAGCCGCTATCAATCCCCGCCTCCAATTCACCCACCGGCAGCGGACGGACATCAGGACGGACATGATCCCAGCCCATTATCTACATTAAGCGAGGATGAAACGGCTTAGGCTTACGGAACTCTATGTTAACGAAATCGAAGTACTTAAGTGGCTTGCAATGTGGTAAACGTTTGTGGATTGAAGAATATGCGCCGGAACTGCTTGGCTCGGCTTCCTCTACGCAATCTCAGCTTTTTGTGCAGGGGAGCGAGGTGGGTCGTTTGGCGCGCACACGCTTTCCGCAGGGCAAGCTAATTGTGGCAGCGGGTCATGCGGCGGTGGCTGCCACGCGCGCGGCAATGGCGATGGGCGAGCCATGTATTTTTGAAGCTGCGTTTGTCCATGAGAACGTCTTTGTGCGCTGTGATGTGCTGGTGCGAGAGCCAAACAACTCGTGGACTTTGATTGAGGTGAAATCCACCACACAGGTGAAGACGCACCATCTGCATGATTTGGCTGTGCAGCAGTGGGTGTTGGCGGGAGAGGGAATTGAGGTGGGGAGTGTGCAGGTGATGCACCTGAATAACCGCACCGCTGTTTATCCTGATCTGAAATCACTCTTCATTACTGTCGAAGTGACGCGTGCCGTTGCGCGGCTGTTGGGTCGCGTACCCAAGCATGTAAAAACTTTGAAGCGTCAATTGGCCCAACCGGCAATGCCTGCCGTTGACATTGGTACACACTGTTTCAGCCCTTTCCCTTGTCCCGCACGTAGCCATTGTTGGAAGGATGTGCCCCAACATTCCATCTTTACGATTCCACGCCTCAGCCCGCGCAAGATCACGGCATTGCTCAAGTTGGGCATCTTGCGCGTACAAGATATTCCGCCAGAGTATCCGCTCTCTATAACCCAGCGCGCCTATGTTGCGCGGGTGATGAGCGGCGAGGCTGTGATTGCCTATGGTCGCATCGCCAAGCGGTTGTCGTTGCTCGAATATCCACTTTATTTCTTGGACTTCGAGACCCATGCCTACGCCATTCCCCGTTTTGAAGGGATGCGCCCTTATCAGCAGTTGCCCTTTCAGTATAGCTTGCATGTACTGGAGGCGGATGGCACATTGCGCCATGTGGAATATTTGCACATGACCCGCGAGGATCCGCGCGAGGTGTTGGCGCAGAAGCTAGTGCATGACATTGGCAATGTGGGGTCGGTGGTGGTCTATAACGCTCGTTTTGAACGAGGTGTGTTGCTTGCGTTGGCGCGCAGGTTGCCAAACGAGCGGAGTGCGCTGCTTTCGGTTGTTGAACGTTTGTGGGATCAGTTGGATGTTTTTCGCTATGACTATTTAGACCCTGCCTTTGAGGGTTCCAATTCGATCAAACGGGTCTTGCCCGTGCTCGCGCCCCAGTTGAGTTATGACGATTTGGCGGTGAAGCGAGGTGATCAGGCGCAGTCGGTTTGGCAAGCCTTGTTGCATGCCACCGACCCGGCAGTGCAAGAAGCGTTGGCACAGAGCTTGCGCGCCTATTGCCAACTGGATACGCTGGCAATGAAGGAGATCCATGAGGCCCTGGTGCGCTTGGTTGATCCTGCGGGGTTGGTCGAGTAGCCACTTTAGGTTTTTGGGCTTTGAGAACTGTTTAACTTACTTGAATTTTTAGGCAGCAGAGAAAGAAGAACTATGCAGGTTAGCGAGATACGTATTTCGGGTTTTCGGGCCGCACCCGTTTGTGCTCATGTTGAGGCGGTCAATGGTACGCGTGGACGTAATGCACGTCTGAAATGGGCAGTGGATGCTCTGCGGGTACAACTTCCCACTGAGCGCGGGTCACGGCGACCCCTGCTCAGTGCCATTATGGGCGCGAATAGCGCAGGGAAATCCACGCTGCTACTTGCATTACATACCTTCTTTGGCAACGCTGTGAAGTTGGATGAGTCGCTCTTTCATGGGAAGCGCATGGATGAGCCGATTATTATTGAGGTGACCTTGGTGGGTGCAATTGAACATCCTACTGCATGGCTGCTGGCACATGGATTGCGTACCAAGAAGGGATGGTCATTGACGGTGGCGAGCATCTGGAATTCTGAACAACGCACGCGCCTGATTCGTCAGCCAGATGGTCTCTATGCTCGCCAAACCCCGCGCGACCGCGCCGAGATTGAGAAGTTGCTGCCCGAATGGCGAGTGATTTGGGCGGATCGAGCGTTGAATCAAGAGGCAAGCCTAGAACGCAAGGGGCTGCTGAGTGACTTGATTGACGCGCTCTTGCTTCAAGCGAGTGAAGGCAGCAGCGTTGTGGCACGCATGGCGACATTGATGTTGGAATTGGAGACTTTGGCGGCACGGCAAGATGTGGAGGGAACTGTTGCCGCTGGTTGGGAATCTATTGCGATGCTGGAGGAGCGTTTGGCACAGGGATTGGCTGCGATTACCCCCCAGCCCAAGCAGGTACGGCTGCAACTTGCCGCAGGGTTGCCTACGCTGCGTACGGTTTTTGCCCAGAGCGTTTTGCGAATTGATGATGGTGTGGAATTGGCGTTGGATCAGCATGGGCTGGGGATGCAGCGTTCAATGGTCGTCTCTATTTTGCGCACCTGGTGTGAGTTTATTCGCAATGATCAACGGGACTATCTCTTTGCGATCGAAGAGCCAGAGATCTACTTGCATCCGCACGCCAATCGCATTCTGCTTAATTTGCTGGAAGAGATTGCCGGTCATGACCAAGTGGTTTTTACGACGCACGCCAGCGAATTTGTTAACCGCACTCCGCTGAACAACATTATCACAGTCTATCGAGAGGCAACGGGGAGTCGCGTCGTGCAGCCCAAGTTGAGCCAACTCGCCCCCGATGCGTTGGTGAAGGTGCAGCGCTATATGCAAGAAGATCGTAGCGATATGCTCTTTGCCCGCGCGGTTATCCTGGTGGAAGGGCAGGCAGAATATTATGCGCTGCCAGCCTTTGCACGCACGTTGGGGGTAGATTTAGACGGGGCTGGGGTATCGGTGGTCTTTGTCAATGGCATCGGTAACTTTCCCACCTATCATCAAATTTTGGCGGCTTTCCACATTCCTCATGTAATCCTTATGGACGGAGATGGGCAGCAGGCTGCACGTCAGCGCACTCATGCCGAGATTGCCGATGCACTCTTTGTGTTACCGCAAGATTTTGAGCATCTTTTGGTCGGCGCGTTGACATCCACACGCGTGCTGGCGCTCATGAATGAGTGTTTGTCGCGCAGGGGCAAACCATTGCGTGGCGTGGTGGACGATCCGCGACGACGCGCACATGATCTTGCTGCGGTGGGCAAGCCCCTGGTGGGGCGCGTGGCGGGTGAACTCCTGACTCGCGCCGAGATCGAACAGATGCCGGCGGTGGTGCGTACCTTGCAAGCTGCGTTAACACTTGCACAGGAAGGCCCATGCCAGATGCGCTAACAGCATTCTGTTAACAGAAGCATAATGTAGAGAAGCACAAGCCTTAACAGAAGCAGGCTATCCTTTGCATTGAAGTTCAATAAGCCGAACTTCGTCACTCTCCTCATACGCCCTGGTAAATGAGTCATACGTCATCTAATGATGCGGTGTGACTCATTTGCGTTTAGCGAGATCTTCAGCGAGATCTTCAATGGGCTGGAAGGTAATGTAGAGCAGAAGAGGGGCCTGAAGAGGTGGAGCAATTGTGGAGCCGGTGAGCCTATTGGGTAACATGGTCTTTACGGTTCATTGACAAAAACGCATAGCTCTGTTAATTTCGGGGTAATACCCTATCAAAAAAGGAGAGTATGTACATGGCCCAAGTTGGTTTGCGGCGACCTTCAAAGGCGGAGCGCAATGAATGGTTGCTGTTTGTGCTGTTGGTTGGTCCTAATTTGCTGTTGTTTGCCATATTTGTCTATTGGCCCCTGATCTACAATGGCTATCTTAGCTTTGTGCGCTGGGATTTGCTTGCCCCGGTGAAAATATGGATAGGGCTTGATAATTATCGCGATCTTTTCACTTCACCTGTATTTGGACAGATCGTATGGAACACCGTGGTCTTTACGGTCTCTTCTGTGCTTCTCACCTGTCTGATTGGGCTGGGCATAGCCATGCTCCTCAATTTACCACTGCGTGGGCGCAATGTGGTGCGAAGTATTGTCTTTAGCCCGGTGATGTTGAGCGGGGCAGCCATTGGGATTGTCTGGATCTACATCTTTGATTACCGCTATGGGCTGATTCAAAGCTTGATTCATCCCCTGGGTTTGCAATCTCCACGTTGGCTGCTTGATACCAGTTGGAGCATGACGGCAGTGATCATTGTCCATGTGTGGAAGACACTGGGCTATGCAGTGGTGATCTACCTGGCTGGACTTCAGGCAATTCAACGCGAGCTTTATGAGGCGGCGCTGGTGGATGGAGCCAATGGGTGGGCGCGATTTATGAATGTTACGATTCCTGGCTTATCTCCGGTGATCTTTTTCTTAATCATTACCACAGTACTCAATGGCTTCCAATCGTTTGATATTATCAAGGTGATGACGAGTGGTGGGCCGGTCAATTCCACAACGACTTTAGTTTATTATCTTTATCAAGAAGGATTTGTTGGCTTTATTGCAGGCCGCGCTGGCGTTGCTTCGGTCATACTCTTTGTGGCAATGTTGGCATTTACCCTTATCCAAATGCGTACGAGTGAAAAGTCTGTACATTATTCCTAGATAACTCCTAGATGATTTCTAAATATCCTCAGGTTCCTCAGTAAGAATGGATGTCAGGCAGATGACTGGCAAGCGGTTGAAGGAGAGCTTCTGCTTGTTGGGTCGGCTCCTATACATTTACTTGTATATTTACTTAGTAGAAATAGCCCGTAACAGAGGTTCAGGCGTATGGCAGAAGCAAATATTACACATGAACTGATGACCGTGCCTTCGACGCACTCTCATGTAGAGACTACATGGGCAGGACAGCGCAGAAGTCCAATCTCAACCCTCTTTGGCTATCTGGGGCTACTACTTGTAACCTTGGTGATTGGTGTGCCAGTCTATTGGATGATCATTGGTTCATTCAAGACTTCGCAAGAGGTTTATCAAATTCCCCCTACCTGGATTCCCCAAGCCCCGACGTTTGATAACTTCCCCCGTGCATGGGCCTCCGCGCCCTTTGGCATCTATTACATCAATACGATCATTACAACCATCTTTGGGAGTGGCTTTGAGATCTTTTTTGGTGTTACCAGTGCCTATGCGTTTGTCTTTCTGCGTTTCCCCAAGAAGGATTGGCTCTTTTTGGTCTTGTTAGCCGCATTGATGGTTCCCGCGCAAGTGACTATTTTGCCCAACTACTTGACTGTCGCCGCGCTGGGGTGGATCAACACCTATCAAGGCATTATCGTACCTGGGGCTTCGGTGGCCTATGGCACGTTTTTGTTACGCCAATATTATCGGACTTTACCAATTGAGGTCATGGACGCAGCTAGGGTGGATGGAGCGGGTCATTTGCGCACGTTAGTGTCCATTGTCGTGCCTCTGGCTAAACCCGCCATCATCTCGTTTGGCTTGGTGAGTGTGGTTGCCAAATGGAATGACTTTCTTTGGCCCTTGTTGGTGACTAATACGCGCGATATGCGCGTGTTGCCCATCGGCATCTATTGGCTTTTGGTGGAAGAAGGCACAATTGAGTGGGGCTTGGTCATGGCAGGCACGCTTTTTGTGGTGCTGCCAGTTGTATTTGTTTTCCTCTATGCTCAACGGTATATCGTTGAGGGCATCGCTGCCGGTGCCGTCAAAGGATAGTTTACATAAAGAGTCACAAGTCAAAGTTGAGTATCAAACTGTTTTTTAGCTGTTTTTTAAAGGAGCTAGTATGGCTACGCTGATGAATCGACGACAATTATTGAAAACTTTGGGCGCGGGTGCAAGCATGATGGCATTGGCCGCATGTGCGCCTGTGGGCGCACCTTCCGCCGCACCTAGTGATGCGGGTGGCGCTGCTGCCCCAGCTGCCGAGGCAGTCACTGTCACCTTGTGGAGCAGCTTCACAGGCAAAAATGGCGAAGCAGAGACTGCGCTGGTCGATAGGTTTAATGAGCAGATGGATGGTGAAGTCACTCTGGATTATCAATTCCAGGGTTCTTATGAGGAGACAGCCCAGAAGGTAACCGCTGCTCTCCAAGCACGCACTGCCCCCGATATATCGCTCTTGAGCGATGTGTGGTGGTTTAAGTTTTATCTGAACCAGGTCTTGGTGCCGTTGGATGATTTGTTGGCAGCCGAAAATGTTGATGTTGAAGATTACCAAGAGTCTCTGATCAACGAAGGTGTGCGCCAAGGCGTTCACTACTGGATTCCATTTGCACGCAGTACACCCCTCTTCTATTACAACAAGGAGAAGTGGGAAGCTGCGGGACTACCCGATCGTGGCCCAGAAACATGGGCAGAGTTTGTCGAGTGGGCACCTGAATTAGTCGAGATGAATGGCGATGAGATTGGCACGTCTGCCTTTGCCCACCCCGATGGAGCAAGCTACATTGCATGGCTCTTCCAGGGTGTTGTGTGGCAATTTGGTGGCAAGTATAGCGATCCAGATTTCACCATGCACATGACTGATGAGAACACAATTCGCGCCGGTCAATTCTACTATGACAGCGTTCACACAGATAAGTGGGCTGTGCCTGCTACCGATATTCAGGCAGATTTTATTGGCGGTTTCACGGCTTCATCCATGATGTCTACTGGCTCAATGGGTGGTATCAAGGCCAATGCCCCATTTGAGTTTGGGACAGCTTTCTTGCCCAAAGAGACTAATTTTGGCTGTTGCACCGGTGGCGCAGGTCTGTCAATCCTCTCCAGTTGCCCAGAAGAGAAACGTGCGTCTGCCATGAAGTACTTGGCCTTTGCTTCTGGCTTGGAGGAAACCATTCAATGGTCGCAAAACACTGGCTATATGCCGGTACGCAAGAGCGCATTGGAAGCCCCAGCAATGGTGAGCTACTTTGAAGAGTTCCCCCAATTCAAGACGGCTGTCGAGCAATTAGCTTTGACCCAGCCTCAAGATTCCGCCCGTGTCTTTGTGCCAAATGGCGATCAGATTATTGGTTCCGGGTTGGAGCGCATCACCGTGCAGTCTGATGATGTGGCAACAGCCTTTGCCGATGTCCAGGCCATTCTGGAACAGGAAGCCATTCCTGTGGTCGAAGCATTGCGCGCAGTCGAAGGCTAAACACGCATTTATCTTTGGGAAACCTCTGAAGAGTATTTTTGCAGGAAAACAAATCGAGAGGAGAAGATTCTGATGATGTTGAATAAGATCTGGACGGGCGCTGCGGCGCTGGTATTGTCTGTTGGGTTGACTGCTTGTACGGTGGGTCAAGCCGTTGAGGTGCCTTCACGCGAAGTGCCAATCAGTATCGAGAGTGCTTTGGATGCCCAAAACATGGCGATGGCTGGCATGATGGCGGGTAGCGTGACTTGGGATGAAACCCAGTTTAGCAGCCTGTTGACCGAACTGCTGAAGGCCAACAGTGGGGCAAACAACCCAGTGGAAAATATTACAGCATGGTTCGAGCCAGGTGTAATCTATCTACAAGTAGATGTTGTGGATGGCGTGCTGCCCCCAGCCTTTGGGGATAAGCTCGCTGTGGCGGGCACTGTTGGTGTGATGGATGGCAAGCTGATGTTGGACTTGAACCAAGCATCAGCAGGTACGTATAAGGTGGAGGGTGCGTCGTTGGCACCCATCAATGCCCAAATCAATGGAGCCTTGGCAAACTTGAATGTGGGCATGCCCATTCAGGTCGAAACCGCAGAAGGCTCTTTGACGCTTTCAATGGGTCAATAAGGGATTGCATTACGCGCATGAAGGGGTGGCATTTTGCCGCCCCTTCATGCGTAACTCACCAGCGGTTGGGCAAGGTGAAAGTGCCCTTCACCACTTGTTCGACTGTGTGTTGTCTGACTGTGTGGCATGAGTTTGCAAGTACACTCGGTTAAGTTAGTTGCAAGCAATGCGATAACGCTCAGCACAGGTTCGTGGCGGGCGTTCGCTATTGGTTCAACGTTTGTGTTGCTGGAATTAGATGCGGGCGAGGGCGCTGGTAAGAAGCTGGCGATTTTCGAGGCTGATGAAATCGGCAAAGAATGGGGGGAAGGTCGTCGTCAACTCGTCAATGCGCTTCGTGATTTCGGCTAAGCGTTCATCGAACGGATCGCGTTCGTCCACCTGATCAATCCAGTGACGCAGCAACTCTTGCTCAACATCGGCGTCGTTTAGTTCTCCCAAGTGATCTTGTATCTGCTTGAGTTGCGTAATGAGGATTGCGCCATGCTCACCAAGAAGATGTTGCGTGAATTCTAATCCGTAGCGAAGATATTTGCCTTGAATCCGTAGCGCATGAAAAGTTTCAATGGGTGGCAAGGGGTCTTGGGTCAGTGCCACTTCATAGGCACGTACCGCCTCAAAGCTGCGCAGGATGATGCTGGGCACGGTATGGCGCACCTGTGTGGGCAGGCATTCCTCATCCTTCTTAGATGCGCTTACGTCATCTGCAGTGGTCTTTGTACAAAAAGCGTCGAAATCGGCAATGAAGGCCGCATACTGCTTGCTATCTAGCAGGGTGAGCAGGTGGGCGTGCGCCTGGACGCGTTGATTCTCTAGGTTGGAACGCAACGACTTGAGTTGCTTGTGCTGCTCTTTGGCTTGTGTGCGCCGAAAGTGTCGCAGATTTGCCAAGGAAACATCAATATCTCGCACGACGCCCAGCGCGCGTCCTAGCTTCTTGATCCCTTTTTGATAAGGCTTGAGCACGTTGGGGTGAAAGGTGTCGCCAAACAACCGTAAGGCGGCGCGTGCGCGACGAGTGGCAACGCGCATATTGCGAACCGATTTGGGGTCTTCACCCCTACGAACGCTATGTTCGTTGAGTAGGATATTGACCAACTGTTGGTGCAGCAGAAGACGACAGCCTGCGGCTAGCTCCATCTCTGGCATAAGCACGTTAGTGCCCTTGTGGAGTTGGGCAGTGTGCAATGCCAAGCCGCGCACGAGCTTGCTTTTATCGGTAGGAATAAGGCCGGACTGCTCTTGCACCTGCTCAACCAGCACGTTAAAGGCATCCGCTTCGTCTGGATTGAGCAATTCAATTTCTAGTTCATAGAAATCTGCTGCCGGTGCATCCTCGTTTGTATGGTTCCCGTTTGCATGCTCCCTGGTCGCATTCTTGGGTAGCGTGCTGGAAATCCACACCTTGTCTACGCTCCACTCGGCCAAGGGCTTTTGCGTGGTGTCATTGGTAGAGAAGATGTGAGATTTCTGTCGCTCCTGTCGTACAACGACACGGAGGCCTAGCTCTTCCAGCTCAACGGGATAGTCGTCAAGCTGATCCTGGACGGCGGTAGGCCAACTCTCCACATCGAAGGGCTGTCTGCTGTTTAAAAGGGGGAATGCCACATCAAGCCGTTCTTGAATCGCACCTCTGCGATTTGCTTGCAGGCTTTTGATCCCCACTTCATAGGCAGCGCCATTTTGGCGGACGCGTAAAGCCAACCCATTGCGCAGTAAATCGTAGGCTTCTGTATCGAGGTAAGAATCCATGTGTATGAAGGTGCCAAGCAACTGGCTGGTGTAACCCTCTGGAAGATTTGATTGGGCTAAGAGAGCAGGCAGCAGGGATGATTCGACTTGAAATTTGGCTTCTTGTTCACGATGATCTGCTCCAGACATAAAGGCTTTATGAGTCCAATCGATGGTTACTGTCAACTCGTGTATCGGGTCTACTCACCAGACGGGTAGACTACTGAGCCTGACAGTTGTTGTTGTTGTTTGTTTGTTGCTTTATAGGGTGTCTGCACGCTGAGTGACTGGTAACTTCACTTCAAAGCGTGTACCTACATCGACTTGACTTTGCACACTGATTTCGCCGTGATGAATATCAACGATCTCTTTGACAATGGCAAGACCAAGACCTGTGCCTGGGATTTCAATGGGTTGCCGGTGATTGCCCCGGTAGAACCGCTCAAAGACATGGGGCAGATCGTCGGGCATAATGCCAATGCCACTGTCTTCTACGCACAGGATCACCTTTTCTTTACAATTCGGGGCAAGGGTGCTGAGTTTCACACTGCCGGCTGGTGTATAGCGGAGTGAGTTTGTTAACAAATTCGTGACAAGTTGTGATAGCTGGGTGAAGTCGCCTTGAATCAAAGGTAACTCCCCATCCGCCTGGAAGTTGAGTTGCAGCCCCATCGACGCTGCTTGCGGCTGGTGGAGCTTAACGATCTGCCTGATGACCGCGTTGAAGTCTGTGAGCGCCAGTTCACGCGGTTGATAGTGGGCAATCTCTAGGCGTGATAAATTGAGGATGTCTTCCACCAATTGCCCTAGCCGTTCAACGCTAATTTGCAACATCGTCTCATAATGTTCGCGTTTTTCAGGCTTGCCCCGTTGGAGCAGTGACATATAGAGCTTTAGATTGCTGATCGGTGTACGCAATTCATGGGAGACGTTGGAGACGAATTTGGATTTGAGGCGATCCAGTTCGCGCAATTGCTGATTTGCGTCTGCCAGTTCGCGCGTGCGGACCGAAACGCGCATCTCTAAATCTGCGGCATATTGTTCAAGCTCTTCAAAAAGGGCAACGCGGTGCAATGTATTGGCTGCCATATCGGCAATGGCTTCAAGTAGCTGTACGACGTGATTGGAAATGGCATTTTCACTGCCAATCCAGATCACACCAATACTACGTTGCGGCAAGACCATTGGCACGCCCAGGAAGTCACGGATTGGGCCTTGAAAAGCAGGGAAATCCAGCGAACAAGGATCGCCATCCTTGTATTGGAATGATGTTCCAAGGGTTAATATTTCTGCTGTAAGGGTTTTCTCGTCATTGACATCGAGATTGGTCAAGTGAGCATATTCACCCATAGCTCGTTCAATGATGGTCTTGCCACTCACGGAATCCACTGTGGTTACGGCGACGCCAGCTACATGGAGCAAGCTTTTGATCTCGTTGAGGACAATCTCAACAATTTCCTCGCGACTGTTGGCCTTGCGCAGGGCGGATGCTATACTCAGAATAACTTCGCGCTCACGCTCCGAGCGACGACGCTCTGTGAAATTACGCAGCATTGCAACGATGCTCGTTACTTCCCCCGATTCTTGGAAGATGGGGAAAATGCTGCCTTCTACATCGCAAAGGAATCCATCGTGCCGTCGAAGAAACGAAACGCCTCGCCAGGGCGCAGGATTGGCAAGTACCTGACTAAAATACTCACAGATGCCTTGACTGCTGCCAAAGAGATCTTGGAAGGAATGTCCAACGCCCGTGAGCGTGAGGTCTGTTAGCTCTTCAAAGGCCTTGTTGACATAATGAACAACCCCGTTGGGATCTGTCATCACGACGGAATCGGTAGATTGCTCCACCGCGGCAGCCAGACGTGCCAGGAGTTGCGCTGTGGTTACTTGGTCTGTCACGTCTCGCAGTACAGCCAAGATCGTGTCAAGCTCGCCCTTGCCATTAAACTCTGGTACTAGGCGTGCATCCATAGATTTGATGGTGTGCGGGGTGGGTAGGGCAAATTCCATGCTTCTTGGACTGTGCGTGGCGACCACTGCGCGGCAGGTTTCGAACCAAAGATCCGCAATGGCATTGGGAATGCCCAGATCATAGGCGCTTTTGCCCACTACCTCTTCGGCGCTGAGACCAAATATATCTTGCACTCTTGCATTGACATAGATGGGGAAGCCTTCCCGATTCAGTCGCATGATCAGGTCTGGGGAGTTTTCTGCCAATGCGCGGTGTTTGGTTTCGCTCTCTTGAAGCGCCAACTGCACGGCTTTAAGCCGTGCAGCAACTTTCACGCGCGCCAACAGTTCACGCTTGCTCACAGGTTTTACGATGTAATCGTCTGCGCCTGCCTCTAAGCTACTCGCACGATCATCCTCAGTGGTCTTCAGCCCCGACAGCATGATCACATAGGTATGTGTGGCTTTGTGGCTGTTTTTGATCCACTGACACAACTCATCGCCATCCATATCCGGCAGCACACGATCCAGTAGGACGATGCCTGGCATTTCTGTGATCATAAGCGCTTGTGCTTCTTGGCCGGAGGTAGCTTCAAGAATGTTGTAACCCGCTTGTGAGAGAACGTGCGTATAGAGCCGCAGCAGGCTCATGCTGTCCTCAACAATGAGTAGAGTTGGCGCGCTTTGTAGATCACTCATTTTAAAACCTAACGAGTCAATTTGTTGGAGAGATGCCAAGTTTGTCGGAGGTACCAGTAAATTATTTAACATGGACAATTTTGCCGGAGATCAGGAAAATGTCAGATTTCTCTAAGCCAAACCAAAACTTAGCATAAACTTGATTGGTCTTGATGGAAGCAACGCGCTTGACCCGCATTGATGCGGGTGTAAGGCTTAGGGCTATACAAGATGAACCGAGTCTGAAGGGTGAAAAGCCTCGTAGAACGAGTATAGGTCGAACGGTCGGTTCTAAACCTAGTTCCAACAGACGAGGCAACACACAAACTGTCTGCGACAATTGTACCATGAGATTTCTGTGGCGCATATACGTTCGGAAAACAGACCTTACCATTTTGATACGTCTTTGAGAGGTATTTAGTTACTGGGGCAAACATTAACCAATTTTTTGAAGCTTGTTAACTCGTTGCGGTGAAATTAGTGGCAGAGCTATCAAGGCATAGCCAAAGCGGCAGGCTGAAGTACTCCATTCTGTTACAGAGGGGGGTGTAGGAAGGCAAATCATTGCGAGTAACAAGAAGTAGCAGGTAAGGTCAGAAAGAAACTCAGAAGCGTAAATCAAGATTGAAGCATCGGGGAGTTGCGATTATAATAGCGGCGACTTGAGCGCTGCGTTGGACAACGAAGTTATCTGTCGGCGTATCTCTTTTAATTTAATGCAGACAGATAATTTAATGCAGACAGAGCACAAGGAGATCCCGATGCCAGACCTTATTCTGGAACAGCCACGAAAAGTGACGGTCGTAGAATCTATTGTTGAACAGATCGTCCGTCAGATCCAAACGGGACGCTTGAAACCTGGGGATAAGTTGCCTTCTGAACGTCAGTTGATCGAAATGCTCAATGTAGGACGTTCATCCATTCGTGAGGCTTTGCAAGGATTGGCTGCGATTGGGGTGGTGGAAAGCCGCGCAGGTCAGGGGAGCTTTATCAGTCAGAGTATCCACTTGCTGATGCCCGATATTGATAACCCGGCATTACCTGCCAGTTTGCAGCGCGAGATGCGGTTGAAACTGATTGAGGCGCGCCGATTGGTTGAAATTGATATTGTGGGATTGGCGGCAGCGCGCGCCACAGATGAAGGTGTTGCCCACCTGCGCGAGTTGTTCGAGCTATACAAAGAGGCGGCAGAGCGACGAGCGTTTGTGCAAGTGCCCAAGGCCAATTACGACTTTCACATGAAGTTGGCGCAGATGGCGCAGAATCCCTTTGTCGCGCCGATGATTGATCATCTGTTGCGAACAGTACCCCCTAGCTTGCGTGAAAGTGAATTTTTGATGTTGACTGATTTCACGGTGGATGAAATTCTGCGTGTGGAGATTGAGATACATTTGCAGATTGTCAACGCTATTAAGGCGCGCGATGTCGATGCGGCACAGGAAGCTATGGAATCGCATATGCGTTTTGAGGAAAATATTGTGCGCCAGGCATTTGCGGGAATTACTTCCGCTTCTGCATAGGGTTTTCCGCACACGGCTAAATTGCAGGCGGTATTGCCAAATGAGTTGAGTCACAATGGTAGTTGCGAACATAAGAGAGGGGATAGCCAAACGGGTGGCTATCCCCTCTCTGCGCTTATTAATTCATTGAACGTTTACTTGGTAATTGTGTATTGGGCGGCATCCGTAAGCAACAGAGAGGGCTTGCTGCTATCGGGCGTCAGGATCAGCACATCCACCGAAGGGAGATAGTTTCGCCAGTTCTCTGCGGTCACTTCGCCATTTTCTACAGCCGCTTGTAATTCGGCTAGGTCTTGCACGCGTGAGAAGAGCAGGCTGCCATCGGCAGTTTCTTGCATGCGGGCGTAGGCATAGCCATCACCTGCGTAAAGCTCTGTCTCCTCGCCCGTGGCAGGGTCTAGCTCCACAAGGCTGGCGAGCGTTGTATCAAAGAAGGGCTGAATCTGAATGCTTGGGTCCAGCGTCCCCATCTGTGCCATTAGCTCGGCGTCTCCGGTGATTTCTAAGGTGGTGTAGTAGATGTTGCCCGAAACTTGCCCATAGGTGACGATCTCTGGTGCTGCGCTTGTGGTGATCACGGTTGTCTCTAGGCTATCAGGGCTGCCTGTGACAAGCTGGTTCGCGTCATTATTGGCAACCCAGGTCTCTCCTGTCGCGTTGATGGAGAGACTTCGCAAGCCTTCGGGGTATGGCGCAAGCGCGACATTGTTGGCGAGGTCAAAGCGGCTCACGTTGCGATTGGTGCAATTGTCTGTGTAGAGCAGAATGTCGGCTGGCGTCCAGATGATGACGCCGCTGAGGTAGCCATAGGCAAAGCCCCCTTCGCGCTCATAAACGTTGGCGCTTTCTGAACGTCCACCCCCTCCGCAACCTTCGCCAAAGCTGACTTCGCCTTGCAGTTCAGGTGTGCCGAGGGCGCTATCTTCACTAATTTCAACCGTCCACAATTCCTGAATCTGTCGTGCTGGACCATCTATCACTTCGCCATAGGTGCCGGTATCTGTGCGAAAGACAATGCGGGAGCCATCCCACGACCAACCGGCTGGCTGGACAAAGGCGGCTTCTTCTGTGATGGTTTGGGCATTACCTGTTGCGTCTGCCACGCGCAGTTGGCGAGGCACGTTGGCTTCATAGCTATCGACGTAGTAGAGCAAGTGGGTGGCTGTGGGCGACCAATCTAGATGGTAGATGTGGCAGTCTGTTGCGCGGCAATCTTCCACCTGCACCAAGTCTGTTGCTGCTGGGCCAGTTTGCATATAAAGCACCCGATCATGTACAAAGGCAGCAGGCACAGGAGCCTGCGTTGCTGTCTCTGCACTGGTCGTTTCTGTGATAGTTTCAGCTGTTTCTATGGTTGCTTCTACACTTGTTTCTGTATCTTCCCTTGTATTTTCTTCTGTAGCTGCCTCAGTGGGTACTTCTGGCGTAGCAGTCTCCGTGATTGTCACGACAGTGGGGGGGGCTGTGGGCGGCGCAGGGGTGGGCGTTGGCTGCGCACGTCCACACGCAGTCAACAGCAGAACCACTGCCAGCGCAGAGAAGGTGATCCGTTGAAAGAGGCGACGATACTGTGAGTGACGTTTTGGGTAATTCGGTTTGAGCAACATAGGCCTCTGCTTTCTACGAGTTGAATCGTGTGACGGGAAATGTATTGGCATGGCAACACAAGTAATTGCTAGCGTCACACTTTAGACGGAATTCGCTCCGAATTGTTCCCTGTTCTGCATTCAAAAGGCCCCAACTGCCTAGGCGATGCGATTGAGCAGTGGTTGCTCGGCGAGACCTGCTAATAGGTTGTCCACTGCGCGCTTTGCCATGTTAAAGCGCGTTTGGTGCGTGGCACTGCCCAAGTGGGGGGCAATGACTATGTTGTCAAGCTTTAGGAGTGGGTGATCGCGTGGCAGTGGTTCGGGTTCTGTCACATCCAGCGCTGCCCCGGCAATCCAGCCCGCTTGTAACGCCTCTACCAAGGCATCGTGATCAACAACACCGCCGCGGGCAACGTTGATCAGAAACGCCGAGGGGCGCATCTGTTGCAGTTGCTCTCTGCCGATCAGATGGTACGTTTCGGGTGTGAGGGGGACATTGAGGGTGACATAGTCTGCTTGCGCTAACAGATCGGGCAGGGGGAGGTACCTTGCGCCTAGTTCGACTTCAGCGGCTTCATTGCGATTGCGGTTGTGGTAGAGGATGGACATGTCGAAGCCGCGTGCACGGCGTGCTACTTGCTGCCCGATGTTGCCCATGCCAACAATGCCAATCGTTGCGCCATGAATTTCAAAACCATGCAAGAGGTTTGGATCATAGGCGGTAAATTCTGGGCTGCGTGCGTAGCGATCTCCGATGATCAAATTGCGGGCGATTGCCATGAGCAGGGCAAAGGTCATGTCTGCTGTAGCTCCATCAACCAATCGGGGTGTATTGCCAACGGCAATGCCGCGTGTCTTGGCATCCTCCAGGTGAATGTGGTCTACGCCCACACCAAAATTGCTGATGACGCGCAGCTTTGACATCAGATCCATTATGCTGCCGTCAATTTTTGGATGACCATAGACAAAAAAGCCTTCGATACTTTGCAAGAGGGCTGGATCCGTATCACGTCCTTGCCACACGGTTACTTGGCAGGTGGGGCTTAAAAGTTCCAGGATAGTGGGTGAAAGTTGGGTATTGGTCAAGACTTGGTAGGGCATTGCGAACTCCTGTGTTGGTCTGTGGT
>JBBQIG010000009.1:0-21232 GCA_038324715.1 Anaerolineae bacterium
AAAAAGCACCTGTGCTTCGGCCTCTGTAAACATAATCGGCGGCAAAGAATAGCCAGCCATCAAGCGGTAGCCTTCACCTGCCACACCCACAACAGGCACGCCAATCTCGAGCAGAGCCTCCATGTCGCGGTAGACGGTACGTTCACTCACTTCAAAGCGCGCAGCAAGATCCTGTGCGCGCACAAGCTCACGGCTTTGTAACACAAGCAGATAGCCCAATAGACGATCAACCCGATTCATCCCAATAAGTCTCCTTCTCGTCAGCTATGAATGCCATATTTCTAGCTAATTCTGCCTTTTTACCCAAATTACCCCCCAAAAATCAGCAAAAATCCCTTTAAGAGGGGTTTACGCCCCCATCACAATCTGCTATCATCCTCTAGAAGTCTGGGTACTCCTAACAAATGGGTTGATAAACTGCTTTGTCTCAGCGTTTAAGAGCCTGCAACCAAGAGCCTGAATCAAGAGCCTAAATCAAGATAAGGAACCATTATGTTAAAACGAGAGATTGCTAAACAATCCAACCAGATCAAAGTGACTTTTGCAATACCGCATAACCCTGAACAGCCGCGCGTCTATGTCGTAGGTGATTTCAATGAGTGGAACACCACGGCAACTCCACTGGTAAAACGTCCCAACAACACCCGCAGCGCCAGTGTGATGCTCGAACCGGGCAAGCGCTATAAGTTCCGCTATTATCAGGCAGATGGTAGTTGGTTGAATGAGGAGAGTGCAGATGCCTACGAGCCAAATGAACACGGCTCCCAAGATTGCGTCTTGATCACCTAATGCGCTTCGATCCATCAATCCTAATACCAAATCCTGCCGCTCGTCAGCCAATACTCGCCATCCTAGAGGCTGCACTCGATGCAGTTGACCCCTACAAAGCCACCCGCGCCATTTTAGAGCGCAACGGTGATACACTCACTGTTGCCGGGCAAAGCTACGATCTATCGCAACACCGGCGAATACTCGTTGTAGGCGCGGGCAAGGCTGGCGCACCGATGGCACAAGCGGTTGAATCCGTCCTCGGTGATCGGATAAGTGAAGGGCTGGTGGTTGTCAAAACCGATCACAGTGCGCCCACGCAACAGGTCGAAATCACAGAGGCAAGTCATCCACGACCCGACGCCGCAGGTGTGGCTGCGGGTGAGCGTATTTTGGCGCTTGCTCAAAGCGCACAGGCCAATGATCTTGTCATTGCCCTGCTCTCTGGCGGCGGATCAGCTCTACTGGTTGCTCCTGCCCCTGGCTTAACATTAGCCGATGTCCAAGCAATGACCGATGCACTGCTGGCATCGGGTGCCACAATTCACGAAGTGAATACGCTACGCAAACATTGCGAAGTGCTCAAAGGTGGGCAACTGGCACGCGCGGTAGCCCCTGCCTCGCTTATCACGCTTGCTCTCAGCGATGTCGTGGGCAGTCCACTGGATGTCATTGCCAGCGGCCCCACCGTCCCTGATGCAACCACATGGGAAGACGTATGGGCCATTGTGCGCCGCTTTGATCTCGCCGACAAACTGCCACCGTCCGTGTTGGAACGCCTCAACGCTGGCCGCGCAGGTGAGATTGACGACACCCCCAAAGCAGATGACCCTGCCTTTGCCACCACCCAAACGCTGATCGTTGCCGATAACCGCGTTGCTGCCCTAGCCGCCGCGGCTCGCGCCGAAGAGCTAGGCTTTCACACCCTGTTGCTCACCACCTATCTAGAAGGTGAAGCCGCTCAAATTGCCAAAGTAGCCGTGGCACTTGGCCGCGAAGTGTTAGCGCATGGCGCGCCGCTGGCTCTCCCCGCTTGCCTCATCCTGGGCGGCGAGACCACAGTCACACTGGGCAACTCAACAGGTCAAGGCGGACGCAATCAGGAGCTAGCGCTTGCAGCCGCACACGCAATTGCTGGCGAATCGCAGATTACCATCGTCTCGCTGGCGACCGATGGCAGCGATGGCCCCACCGATAGCGCAGGTGGATTAGCGGATGGGGGCACTTTGGCACGCGGTCAGGCCCTGGGGCTTGACCTTGAAGAAGAGTTACACAACCACAACGCCTATCCCTATCTGCAAGCCACGCACGACCTCTTGCTCACCGGCCCCACCCAAACCAATGTCAATGATCTAATCTTTGTTTTTGTGGGTAGCCCAGGCTAACGGCGCGCCACACCTAAAGTATCGCATTAAGTATTGCATTATTGCATTGTTCGAGACGCAACCTGACCGGCCTGCATAACCCAGGCCGGTACTTCTTTGTGCAATTTTGCGGTTGTTCCCCTGTTCGGGTTCCTCTATACTGATCTAGTTACTGTTCAAGTTATGTTCAGGCAAATACGACTGCTCGCAAGGGTGGTTGCTCAAACGGGGATTGACGTAGGGGTCGCCAGATGATACGCTTGGTATTGTACTGCAATCAACCATTGATCCACGGCTACTTTTTCCCCACACAAACCTAATATGCCTATGCCCACATCTTCGTCTTCCCGTGCTGCACCCGTGCAGAGAGCACGGATTGATGTTCGCACAGTTGACCGTCTTATTGATCTTGCCATGCCACTGGGTGCTGTCTTTGGCGCGCTTGTGGTGGGAGCCTTGCTGCTTTGGCTGCTGGGCAAATCGCCGCTAGAAGGCTATAGCGCCATGGTACAAGGTGCGCTGGGCAGCGTCGGCGGCATTGCCCAAACACTCACCAAAGCCACACCCCTCTTGCTGGTTGGATTGGGCATCTGTATTGCCTTTCGTGGTGGCATGATCAACATTGGTGCCGAGGGGCAGATCATCGTGGGTGCACTGGCAGCGACCGCGATCTCTGTTGCCCTGCCTTCAGTGTCAGGCTGGTTACTGCTACCCTTTTCCCTCATTTTCGGCGCTGTGGCAGGAGGTCTTTGGGCTGGCATTGCAGGAGTGCTCAAGGCGCGCCTCAATGTCAACGAAATCCTGACCACAGTCATGCTCAATCAAATTGCGCTGCAACTCATGAACTATCTGCTGCGCGGCCCCATGCTCGACCCAGAGCAGATTGCAGCCGGCACTAACATTCCCCAAAGCGCAGCGTTGCCAGAGCAAGTTTGGCTGATGCGCCTCATTCCACGCACGCAACTTCACAGCGGTCTGATTCTGGCAATCGTATTGGCGTTGCTGGTCTATTTCCTGCTCTGGCGCACCACCATAGGCTACCGCATTCGTGCGGTGGGGCTCAACCCTTCCGCAGCACGCTACGCGGGCATTCCTGTGCGCGGCTACCTCGCCCTCTCGATGATATTAAGCGGATCCTTTGCCGGTCTGGCAGGGGCAGTCGAAGTAATGGGCGTTCATCACCGCATGTTGGAAGGACTATCTGGCGGCTATGGCTTCAGCGGCATTGTGGCAGCACTCTTTGGCAAATTGCACCCGCTCGGGACCATACCTGCCTCTTTCCTCTTTGGCTCATTGCTGGTGGGCGCAGACCGTATGCAGCGTGCCATTCAAGTACCCAACGCCATGATTATCGCATTGCAAGGTTTGGTCGTCCTCTTTGTCGTTGCCAGTGATTACTATGTGCGTCGTCGTGCGCGCCGTCGCGCAGGTGTGGAACAAGACGCGCCCATACCCATCCCACAAGCCACAATTGCAGCCGAGGAGCCATCCAGTGTTTGACGAGCTACTCTCTTTCTCCGTGCTCAGTGGCATCGCCCATTCAGGTGTTCGCCTTGCCACCCCCTACCTCTTTGCAGCCCTGGGTGAAACCTTTGCCCAGCGCTCTGGCGTCCTCAATCTTGGCGTGGATGGCATGATGCTGATGGGCGCATTTATCGCCTTTTACGCAGTCTTCAACACGGGAAACCCTTGGATGGGAGTGCTTGCCGCGCTCCTTGTGGGTGCGTTGATGGGACTCCTAATGGCGCTGGTGAGTGTAACCCTTAAGGCGGAGCAAGGAATCAGTGGAATCGGTCTCTATCTCTTTGGCCTGGGTATGAGCAGCCTGCTCTTCAAAATGCTCGTCGGCTCGGTGCAGAGTGTCCCCGGCTTTTCTCCCTGGCAGATCCCCTTTCTCAGCACCATCGCCATCATTGGCCCTATTCTCTTCAACCATAACATCTTGGTCTATCTGGCCTACTTGCTTGTACCCATTGCCGCCTTTGTCATCAACTACACCCCCTTTGGACTCAAGGTGCGCGCCGTGGGTCACAACCCTGAAGCAGCCGACTCGCTGGGCGTCAATGTCAATGGCGTGCGCTACATCACGTTGACCATCGGTGGTGCGCTGGCAGGGCTGGCAGGGGCATCGTTAAGCATAGGCTTGCTCAACATTTTTCAAGAGAACATGACCAACGGTCTCGGTTTTATCGCCGTAGCACTCGTCTACTTTGGTGGCTGGCGACCTGTGGGCGTGCTATTGGGTGCGCTACTCTTTAGCGTTGTCAACGCACTACAGCTTTGGATTCAAGTATTGGGTCTGCCCATCCCCTCTGACCTGGCGATCATGCTGCCCTATATTCTCACCATTGTCGCCCTCGCCTTTGCCATGCGCCAGGTCCAACAGCCCGCAGCGCTGACTAAACCCTATGAACGAGGTGGGTAACGTCAAAGAAGCTAACCCAGTGCATATGAGTAAAGTTACCTTTTGAGTCAAATTTTAATCCGAAGTTTCAACCTGAAGTTTCAACCTAAGGAGAAAATGCATGTTGCGATTTATGAGGCGTTCATGGAGTGCCCGTCTATTGACCCTAACGTTGGTTCTATTGTTCGCTTTGGCGGGTTGTGCTGCCCCCGATGGCGCACCGGCAGTTGCACCCGCACCCGATGCAGCTCCAGCGCAAGCCGAAGCAACTGCCGAGCCAGCAGAAGAAGCTTCAGGAGAGCCTTTCCGCGTTGCCATTGTCATGCCAAGCACCATCACCGATTTGGCTTGGAGTCAAGCCATGTATGACGCTTTAGTTACCATTCAAACGGAAATGGGCGGCGAAGGGGCAATGGAGATTGCCTATACCGAAAATATGTTCCAGGTTGCAGATGCCGCGGCGGCACTGCGCGATTACGCCAGCGAAGGCTATGATCTGGTCATTGCCCACGGCACACAGTTCGGCAACTCCATGTTCGAGGTCGCCACAGATTTCCCCGAAACTAGCTTTGCCTGGGGGACGGCAACGGACACAGGCGCGGACGACGGTTTTGAGAATGTCTTTGCCTATGAAGCCAACGCGCAAGAAGGCGGCTATGTCAACGGTGTCATCGCTGCGATGCTGAGTGAAGCGGGCGTTATCGGCATCATTGGCCCCGTAGAAGCAGGAGACGCCAAGCTCTACATCGACGGCTTCACCAACGGCGTATTGGCAACCAACCCCGACGCGCAAGTTCCCGTCATCTACACAGGATCTTTTGGTGATACTGCCCTGGCTGCCGAAGCCGCCAACACCCACATCGCCGCCGGAGCCGACATTCTGACTGGTTCAGCCCAACAAGTGGTTGGCTCAGTGGGCATTGCCGCTGATGCAGGTGTTCTTTGGTTGGGCACGCAAAGCGACCAGACGTCACTAGCGCCTGAAGCCGTGGTTGCCAACCAATTGTATGATTGGACAGGCGTGCTCAATGACATGTTTGCCAAGATTCAAGCAGGCGAATTAGGCGGTACCGCATACATCCTCACGCTCGAAAACGAGGGGTTGGTTGTGGAATACAATCCAGGTTTCGAGGTCAGCGACGAGATTGTGGCGGCAGCAGATGCAGCCGAAGCAGCCATCATCGATGGCACGATTGATCCGCTGCCGACAGAGTAATCACACCTAGCCAAGTCTAGCGACCAAGCCAGTGGCGGCAAAAATGAAACTGCCGCCACTGCTTAACTCACACGAGCCAAGGCACTGGCATATTGGGAAGCAAGTTCATCGGGGTGGGTGATGGTAATGGCAATATCGCGCAGAATGCCGTTCTCCACGCCATAGATCCAGCCATGCACAGCCAAAGGCTGATCGCGCTGCCAGACACTCTGGATGATCGTGGTCTGACACACATTGACAACTTGCTCAAGAACATTTAGTTCACACAAGCGCTGAAGCCGGTGTGCGTCATCACGACTGGTGCTGAGAAATTCGGCATGCTTGTTGCGTACATCCTGCACATGACGGAGCCAGTTGTCAATGAGGCCAAAAGAGCGGTTGTGCAACGCTGCCTCGACACCGCCACAATTATAGTGTCCACAGACAATAATATGGCGCACACGCAGCACATCTGCCGCAAAATGGAGTACAGAAAGACAGTTAAGATCGGTATGGACTACCACATTGGCAACATTGCGGTGGACAAACATCTCACCGGGCGGCAGGTCAACCAATTGGGTAGCGGGGACTCGACTATCCGCACAGCCAATCCAAAGGTAACCAGGTGCTTGTTGTGCCGCTAGCCGCTCAAAGAACTGAGGATCCTGGGCGGTCATACTGGCAGCCCATGCTTTATTCTTGTGCAACAACTCTTCAATTTCCTGCATTGTGCTTCCTTATCACTTTGCTATACCGCAGTTTCAGAGCTAGAGTTTATCTCGGTAATTGTCTAGGAAGTATGAAGTGCTGTCAAGCTATCCCATGCTTACTGGCAGAATAGCCAGATTTCCATCACAGAAAATATCATAGTTATGGACGCACCTCACCACACTCGTCACCACACTCGTCGCATTCAACGAGTTACAATGGAGCAGATCGTCAAGCGTTTCCCTGGCGTCCTTGCCTGTGACAACGTCTCGTTTGAGATCCAAGCGGGTGAAGTCCACGCGCTTCTGGGAGAAAATGGCGCGGGCAAATCTACCTTGATGAAGATTCTGTATGGACTCTACCAGCCCGATACCGGCACCATCAGCATCAATGGCAGATCGACGCGCATCCAAACACCCCTCGACGCGATTGCCCAAGGCATTGGCATGGTGCACCAACACTTTATGCTGGTGGACACCCTCACCGTCGCCGAAAATGTCGCTCTGGGATTGCCTTCTGGGCCTACGCTCAAGCTAAAGCAGGTAGAAGATCGCATCCTGCGCCTCTCGCAAGAGTATGGCATTCAGGTCGATCCGCGCGCGCCCGTGTGGACACTCTCAGTCGGTGAACGTCAGCGCGTGGAGATCGTCAAGGCGCTCTATCGCGGGGCCGATCTGCTCATCTTGGATGAGCCGACTGCCGTACTCACCCCGCAAGAGGTGGATGAGCTTTTTATCACCTTGCGCCACATGGCAGCCGAGGGCCATAGCCTCATCTTCATCACCCACAAGCTGCACGAAGTCCTAGCCCTCGCCGACCGCATCACCGTCCTGCGCGATGGCAAATTGATGGGCGTTCAGCCGCGCGCAGGTGTCACCCGTCCCCAACTGGCGCGCATGATGGTCGGGCGCGAGGTGCTCTTGGCACGGACGCACATTGCCGTGCCGCTGGGCGAGGTAGGGATGGCGTTACACAATGTCAGTGCGCGCGGGGTCACAGGGCAGATCACACTCCAGGATGTAAACCTGAGTGTGCATGCTGGGGAGATTCTCGGTGTGGCAGGAGTCAGCGGCAACGGGCAGCGCGAATTAGCTGAAACCATCGCCGGTCTTCGCCCATTGACCCAGGGACGCATTGAGCTTGGTGGCAAGGAGGTCAGCCACCAGTCAGCAGCCCAACGTACCGCAGCGGGTCTGGCGTATATCCCCGAAGAACGCATGCTTGATGGCGTAATTCAAGAATTTAGCGTGGCAGAAAATATGATCCTGCAAGACCACACCCGTCCCCCATACAGCAAAGGGATTTTTATCGACTTTGGAGCCGTGGCGCGCAAAAGCCATGAATTGGTTGACCAGTTTCGCGTCAAGACACCTACCATTGATACGCCAGTCAAAAGCCTCTCTGGGGGCAACATTCAAAAGCTCATTATGGCTCGTGAACTAGCGCGCAATCCAAGCGTTCTCATTGCAGCCCAACCCACGCGCGGCGTAGACATTGGCGCTACCGAGTATATTCACCAACGCTTGCTCGACCAGCGCACGCATGGCACAGCCACGCTTCTCATTTCAGAAGATCTTGACGAGGTGTTGGCGCTTGCAGATCGCATTGCAGTCATCTATGAAGGGCGAATTATGAAGATTGTTGAACGGGATGCCACCAGCGCCGAGGAAATTGGGCTGTTGATGGCAGGTGTACAGGGGACACAACCATGATGCATCATTTTGCATGGATCAGTGCCCTTCTAATAGCCCTCCTATTGCCACAAGAACTCCATGCACAGCCCACCTTGGGCGATTGTACAATCTTCCCCGCCGACAACATCTGGAACACACGTGTCGACACATTGCCACGCCACGACCAGTCAGATGAGTATGTCGCAGCGATTGGCAGCGACAAGCCTCTGCATCCAGACTTTGGGTCAGGGCTATATGAGGGCAGATCGATTGGCATTCCCTTCATCGTTGTTCCCGCCGACCAGCCCCTTGTCGAGATAGAGTGGACGGCCTATGGTGACGAAAGTGATCCAGGCCCCTATCCAATACCCGACGATGCACCCATTGAAGGAGGCTCAGACGCCGACGGTGACCGGCACGTCCTGGTGTTGCAACAGGAGAGTTGTCACCTCTACGAACTCTATCGTGCTTTCCCTGCCGCCAAGGGATGGGAAGCCGATTCAGGGGCCATTTTTGATTTGGCGAGCCATGTCCTGCGCCCTGAAGGATGGACTTCTGCCGATGCCGCGGGACTGCCCATCTTGCCGGGTCTTGTACGCTATGATGAAGTTGAGGCAGGAGAGATCAACCACGCCCTACGTATGACTGCGCGAGAGACGCAGCGGGCATACGTTTGGCCTGCACGCCACTTTGCCTCAAGCAGTACGGATCCAACCTTTCCACCGATGGGTTTACGCCTGCGTTTGCGTGGAGACTTTCCCATAGAGAGTTACTCG
Source organism: Anaerolineae bacterium (assembly GCA_038324715.1). Lineage (GTDB taxonomy): Bacteria > Chloroflexota > Anaerolineae > Caldilineales > Caldilineaceae > QEUY01. The sequence continues at coordinate 8,889 of JBBQIG010000009.1, forward strand.
CCTCAAAATCAGGTCATTCTGCTTGCCATGCAACGCTATGGTCTCATCCTTGCGGATAATGGCTCGCCCTGGTTTGTCTCTGGTGCGCCCGATGACCGTTGGGATAATGAACTGCTTGGTGAATTGAGAACGTTACAAGGCAGTGATTTTGAGGCTGTAGAGACCGCATCACTGCAACTAGACGCCGACTCTGGACAAGTGCGCCAACCCGACAGCACCCCCCGTTTGCACCTCTACCTGCCCCATACCCTCTCCACAGAGCGCAGCCACTAAAGCTTCACCAACCCACAAAATTGCGTCTACTGACCCTCCGCCAACAACAGTTCCGTCTCCTCTTGCAGCCATTGCGCCGCACTCTCAGGGGTCAGTTCACCGTTCAAAATGCGACTGATGGCTTGTGGAATCAGCAAGCGGCTTTCGATCTCTCCAATCACCGCGCGTTGCGTATTGGTATAGTCGATCCGCAACACCCAGCGGTGCAGGGTGTCATAGCCATTGACGATATGCCCCAACGTGGCTGGTGAATAGTTCTCAAAAAGTGGACTAAGTTCACTCCACCGATCCGCCACGCTTTGACGCACAGGAATTTTGCCCAGGGGCGCTATCGCAATAATCTCGACATAGCCATCAGTGAGGAAGAACTTGGCAACGTCTTGCGCCACCGGATCGGCACCTGTGAGCAATGCCAGCGCAACCACTTGCCCATAGGAAGCGGAGCCAGTTGGTCCAACCAAACCAGAAGCAAAGTTGGTGCGTTGGGCCAAATCCTCCACACTTGGGACAATCAGGTTGCCATCCGCACCAGTCATCCCCTCCACCAGATCATCCATGATGTAGGTGCTATAAAAGAGCATGACGCTTTCGCCGCGCAGATACTGCGCCGCAGCTTGTTCAACACTCTGCGGCGCAGGTGCAGAACAGCGCTGCAACTCCACATAGAAGCGCAAGGCTGCAACCATCTCTGGCGTCGTAAATGAAGCCTCCCCCCCAGGCGTAAGCGGCCAGGCTTGATTTGAAATAGCAATCTGCTCAAAAACCTGGTGAGCGTAATTTTGCGTAGGGTCAGAAGGAAGTGTCAACCCAAACTGCAAGTCAGGCACGGCAGCCAACGTGTCACAGGCAGCGTTGATCTGCTCCCACGTGGTGGGAGCAGCAAGCCCTTGTGCATCAAAGAGATCTTTGCGATACCAGAGTGCTTGGATCCACCCATCATAGGGGATTGCCCACTGCTGGTTGCTCTCCAGATTAGTCACCATCTCCAACAGTCCCGCGCGAAAATCGTCAATGCCGATCATGCGAATGACAGAACTCGCCGCACCCTCATCCAACAATCCATCGACAGCAAGCGCTGGCAATCTCTCGACACCCAGCCGCACAATGGCAGGCAAGCTATTGGCTGCCGCCGCCATCTGTAGATCAGCGGTAATGTCGGCCTCATCCTTGGCGACAATCCGCAAATCCACCCCTGGATTGGCTTCCATAAATTGTTGTGCCAACGCCTCATAGACGGCAACACGATCAGGCTGATGATCGGTTGTCCAAAATTCAACAAGGATTTCAGATGCAGACGATGAGGGCGATTCTGCTGTCACGGGTTCAGTTGCAGAAGCGGCTCCGGTGACAGTTTCGGTGGCAGCTTCAGGGGTAGCAGCTTCACTGCCTGTAGAAGGGCCACATGCAGCCAGCAACAGCAATCCTGAGAGTAGTGCGCCCAACATCCGCATGTTGATACCTGGCATAAGGCCATTCTCCCAACTGATAGAGTAGTTTCTTGTGTTCAATAAATCAGTTGCCTAGTGAAGGCAACGCTTGCTTTCACTAGGCAACTGAACTGAGCATATTTAGACAATGAGAAGGCTAAAGCGAGAAGCCAAAGCGCATATCTGGGGACAAAGCACCTAGTCAGCTAACCCCAAATCATCCCCTGCTGTGCGTGCCGCCGTGGGCATGGGCAAGTGATGTTCCACAGGCGTGACCAACTCATCAACCAGGTCGCGCGTGCCGACCACGTTCAGCTTATCAAAGAAGAAGTCGAATTTATCTTCTAATGCTTGCCCCAACGCATCCTTGTTGGCCGACTCCATGGCCCAAAGTTCCGCTTTGAAAGGCCCAATCGCCTTCTTGCGCGTCAGGTAATAGAACTGTGCATCGGTCATGTTGGGCTTACGCTCATCGGCATTGGCCTTATCCAAGAAGCTATAGATGTTTTCACTCAACTCACTGGGGAAAGAATCATGATCCATGAACAAATTCTGAAAGCCCGTTGCCAAATGGATCTCTAGGGTTTGGGTTTCGGGGAATTTGTTAAATAGTTCTTCGGGCAGCGTACTCGCTCCATGTTGCACCGCACCCCCCGCACCATGTTGGCGCGCTCGTTCGCCCAATGCCAGCAGCGTTTCAAAATCTACAGCGACAGTTGCCATTGTGCCATCTGGAAGCATAACACCACCGTGGCTGGTGCCGGTTTGCACGCTGATTTTGCTCAAGCCTTCATAGTCGCCCAGCTTCGCCAACTCGCGTTTGTAGCCCTCCATGTAGGCATCCAACTCCTCTACTGTGGAGTTCTTCTCGCCCACCTCACCGATCTCGCCGCCCAAACTAACCGTCACGCCTTCGGGTTCAAGATCGCGCACAAATTTGGTCAACTCAGCCGAACGCATGTAGTTGTGATACTGCTGCTTGTCCAGCGCATCGTGCTCCAGCGTCACCAAGGTGCTGGTATCCACATCAATGTTCCAAAAGCCAGCAGGAATGGCTTCTGCAATCAAATCCTTCACCTCTTGCACTGCCGCGTCTGGACTCTTCTTAAAGAGAGAACCCTTGGTCTGGAAGTGGTCGCCCTGAATAAAGATCGGGCCTTTGTAACCCTCTTTAATCGCGGCGGCAATGAGTGCGGCACTAAACTCAGCGGGCTTCTGATAGGTGTAGCTCATCTCGCTGCGCGCAATTTCAAAGATGAACGCACCTGCTTGGGTCTGTTGGGCAGCGCGAAAAGCAGCACGAACGGTATCATAGGTAGTAAAGCGCATATTCATGGCGGGAACGGTACGGTCACGCCATTTATCCTGTGCACGCGCAATGTAGAAGTCGTGGATACTGGCTGGGCGTGCGCCCAGCTCTTGGCCGATCTCCCAGATCAACCAGCGTGCATATTCCCTAACCGGCTCAGTACCAAATACTGCATCGCGTACCAAGGTGTCGATTGCGTCACCACGCAACTTTACATCGTCAATCACTTCGACTTTGCCCCGCGTGACGATGACGCTGCCAGCTAGCTCTTTGCGTACCTCATAGACAGATTCGTGGATCATTAGTTTCTATCCTTTGGATTGTCTCTGTTACCACAGACGGCCCCATTGTCGTCTGTGCCATGAATGGTTTCACAGCCCAATAATACCATTGGGCCTATGTTTGCGCCTATCGCAGCCACACATGCTTCTTGACTATTTTGTTTGTCAACTGCTTATCCGCTTGGCTTTCTGCCTGGCGCTCTGTTGGGCGGTATTGGGCCATCATGCGCGCGACAGGGCGCAGCCGCATCCACCATTGCACACGAGGGCGATGCAATAGGGTGTCAGCCATGCGCATGACATCCTCCAAGGGTGTCATGCGTAACTCACCGTCCACATGACCGAATGAAATTGCCGGCGGATCAAGTTGCTTTCTGCCACAATGTTCATCAATAAACTCCACAGCGCGTGCCATCATGCGCGCCGCCAAGATGCGGTCAAAAGGCTCGGGATCGCCACCTTGCTGCATGTGTCCAAGCACCGATACACGCACATCAAAGAGATCCTCTCCTTCTTCCTCAAAGACAGCCGCCAAAAAGTCAGTTGTGTAGTGACTATTTGCCCCTTCACTGCGAATCATCAACCCCAGCCGCTTACCCTCAGAGAAGCTCTCGCGCAATTCAGCAATGTCTTTTTGAAGATCACTGAGGCTGATCCCCTCTTCATGCATATAGACTCGCTCCGCACCCGTCGCGAGCGCGCTCATCAAGCCCAAATAACCACAATAGTTGCCCATCACCTCCACCACATACACACGATTAGAGGCTACTGCCGATTGCTTGATCTTATCAATCGACTCGGTAATGGTGTTAAGCGCAGTATCTGCCCCAATGCTAAATTCCGCCGCTGGCACGTTGTTATCAATGGTCGCGGGAATACAAATAATGGGGATATTGAAAGATGGAAAGTTGGGCCGTTCACGCAGCAAAATGGAGGCAGCTTGATAGCCCGAAAAGCCGCCAATAATCAAAAGCACATCCACCTTGTTTTCTTCCAGAGTGCGCGCAACCGTATAGAATTCAGACTCACGGGGTATCTTGCGGCTAGTGCCCAAAACAGAGCCACCCTGTGGTGCCCACCCTCTGACTGAATGCCAGCCCATCTCCTGAATTTCGTTATTCACCAAGCCCCGGAAACCGCGCAAAATGCCCAGTGGAATGTGGCCCTGGGCTACGCAAAGCCGCACCGCAGCACGCACCGCAGCATTCATTCCAGGTGCAGCACCGCCTGAGTTAAGTATGCCAACACGTAGACGCTTACCGTCTTCGGAAGGGTGGGGAAAGGCGCGCACCATCGTCCGCAAAATCTGAAACGCCTCGCAGAATCCAGGCCCACGCAACTCCATTGCGCGCTCGAAGTTGAGCGTCTGCAGCGACTCATTGATTTCGCGTGTTTTGGCAACACAGTAGATCAACGGTTGGCGAATGATTTTATTGTTTTCGATTGCAATCAACACCGGCTCATCATCAGGTCCGGCAGAGAGAACTGCATCCACGGCATCCACCCCCATGATCGTACTGAGGATGCGATCATAGGCGCTGGGTGATCCACCACGCTGCACATGACCCAAAACAGTGATACGTACATCTTCGCCCAAACGCTGCTCCAAGACCTGACGCACGTATGTAGGCTGAATCGGTTTGCCAAAGCGATCTTGCGCGCCTTCCGCAACAATCACAATGTTGTCGCGCCGCCCCATTGCCAGACCATCGCGCAGCGCCTCCACCATCTTGCTTTCCCAGTCATCAACGGCAGGCGGACTTTCAGGAATTAACACCCACTCAGCCCCAGTTGCGATTGCGCTCATTACCGCCAAATAACCACAGTTCCGCCCCATCACCTCCACCACAAAAGCGCGTTGATGGCTCGCCGCAGTGCTCGTCAAAGCATCGACTGCATCGGTAATCCGATGCAACGCCGTATCAGCACCGATGGTCATATCTGTGCCATACATATCGTTGTCAATGGAGCCGACAATGCCCGCCAAAGAGATATAACTGTGAAGTTCAGCCACCTCCTGTGTAATTTCACCCGCTGCGAGCAGTTCAGCAACCTGCTCCGCCCATTCGCGCTGAAGCAGATCTGCCCCGCTCAAACTGCCATCACCGCCGATGACCACAAGCGCATCAATGCCGTTTGCCAACAAATTGCGTACTGCAATCCGCCGCCCCTCGCGTGTACGAAAGGCTTGACAACGAGCCGTGCCAATAATCGTGCCACCGCGGTGCAAAATGCCGCCGACATCCTCCCATTTCATAGGCGCGATGCGGTCACCACCGTCAATCATGCCCTGATACCCTTCGTAGATGGCGAAAACCTCGGCACCCTGGCTGATCGCAGCGCGTACCACTGCACGTACCGCCGCATTCATTCCCGGAGCATCGCCCCCACTCGTCATTACGCCAAGCCGTTTAACCATAATTGAAACCTTCTACCCAAACACAATTTACACTCTACTGTCGTCGGAGAAGATGTTGAATTCTCATATGTTGCAAAAACTATGCTGCAAAAACACTATCAATGATTACAGAATCCACACTACAATCTGAGCAGTATATCATATTCTCACTCGTTCTACTTGCCCCTCCAAAACTCGACCTTAGCAGGACAAAGTTAACGGGGAGTTAATGCAAGTTCTAATTCCATCGCATTGTATTTACATAAAAACAACAGTTTTGACACGACTTATTGATTTCCCTATACTGTTGTTTATACATTTATGTTGTCCACTTATGTTATCCAGTAGAGATGATCAGGCCCTATACCAGGGCATGTAGAAGCCAGTACAGAGGAGATAAAGATGGCGCGTCGCAGGAGTTCCGTTCGTATTGGCGTCACAGGATTGGGTGAACGCGAAGAGTTAGTCCCAGGTGTCTTTATCAACAACCACTATCGCGGTTGTACACCCGGCTTTATCCGTACCGATGAAGGCATTGTATTGGTGGATGCCCCCCTCATTCCCAAACAAGCGAATGATTGGCGCGAGCAAGTAGAAGATGAGTATCCAGGTGAACCCTTCCTTTATTTGGTCAACACCGACCACCATCGCGGCCATGCGCTGGGCAATCAATACTTCATGCCGGTCAAAGTCATTGCCCATGAGCGCGCACACAAGGAGATGTCGGGCTATACGGACAATTTCAAGGAACGTGTGCGCAACAGCTTTAAGCGTGAGCCAGAGATCCAAGCTCAGCTTAACGATATTGAGATTATTCCACCCCATGTCACCTTCACCAACCGTTCAAAGCTTTTGTTTGGTGGGCGCACCATTGAGCTAATTTATGTGGGTGGGCACACACCTGCCACCAGCATCGTTTGGCTGCCCAATGATAGCGTCTGCTTTGTAGGCGACATTCTCTGGGTAGATCAACACCCCTATATGGCACAAGGCAACACGCTGGAATGGCTGGGTGCATTGGAGCTAATTCGCAATTTGGGCGCGCAATATCTGGTCCCCGGTCATGGGCCGGTTTGCGGGCCAGAAGCCACCCATCGCGTGGGTGAATATATTGAGTTCATGCGCAAGCGCGTTCGCGATTATTATCTGGAAGGCAAGAACAAAAACGAGACTAAAAGCGGGCTGGTGAGCGAAATGCTGGAGTGGTTCCCCGTCCCCCCCGAACGCAAAGCCAAAATTGAGAGCCAGATCAAGTCGGGTCTCAACCGTGTCTTCCGCGAAATCCAGCGTGAGGAAGAGCAGCTTGGCGATGACTTTGAGGATGACGACGATGATGATGGCGGCTGATGCCAGGTGATGGCACTTAATACCTAGTGATGCCATTTGTTCATTACAAGGGGTGCCCAATTATAAATTGGTTACCCCTTGTAGTAGTCTGTTATTCATCTTTTGCAACTCACCACTTGCAACTTACCTCAAGTGCCACACTGTCTACTCATCACTGTTTATTCACCTTGTTTATTCACCTTGTTTATTCACCGTTATAGTTCTAGGTAACAAGAATCACTTATGGCTTACTCGGTTGACACAACCACTCGCAGCCCGCTGACCCAACTGCGCGAGTGGATAGATAAAGCGGAACGCCTGGTTGTTCAGGTCAATGGCACAAATGTCGTTGAACTCCTCACCCTGTTGGATGCGATCGAACAGCAGTTTGAGCTACTTGAGACCACTGGGGTTGACCTGCGTACCGAACAGACGCGCTGGGAAAGTCTGCTCAGTCGCATCAATAGCCAGCCAGATCCCATTGTTCATGCGGCAGATGTGGCGGGTGGCATGAACAAATTGCGCGCCGCCCATCAACCTGCAGAGAGCTTCTGGTGGTATTTAGATGCAGCAATCACCAAACGACGCATCAACACCTTTCGCCGGCTCACGATTACGGCTGTCACCCTTGTCGTGCTGCTGGTAGGCGGCTATTGGGCAATTAACACCTTCTTCCCGCCCGACCCAGAAGCCGTGTTAATGGTGGAGACCACCAACAGCATTGATCAATTGGTCATGGAGCAGCGGTGGGAAGAAGCCCTCACCATTGTAAAAGCAGCGCGCACCCAAGTGCCAGACCAGCCCGAACTGATGGTCTGGGAGGTAGTCCTCAATGAGCGCATAGGCGATAGTGAAGCCGCAGCCGCAGCATTCGCCGAAGCTGAAGCAGCACTTGCCACCCAGCCAGCGCAATTGTGGACCTCTTTGGGTACAACTCGTATGCGTGTGAATGACCTGGAAGGCGCAGACGCTGCCGCCACACAAGCACTCTCAATTGACCCCAATGATCCCCAAGTCTACTTTCTCATGGGGGGCATTGCCGAGGCGCAAGGCAACTTACCTGCCGCAATTGAGAACTTTGAAACAACATTTACGCTAGCCGAGGGTACAAGCCCCCAATTAGCGGTCATTGCTCGTGTGCGCATGGGGCAACTTATGCAAAACCCCAATTCATTCATCTCACCTGTGGCAACGCCTGAACAGCCCTAAATGTCGCGCCACGCTTCCATACGCCAGCGGTCTCTCCAGTGGCCTCTCCACACGCTGTCGTTGCTCTGCTACCTTGTGGGCAGCTTGCTCGCTACCTGGCCGCTTGCTGCCCATATCACCACCCATGTCACAGGGGATGGCATTGACGACCCAGCCCTGGCATGGAATCTATGGTGGATCAAATACCGGCTCGTTGACCTAGTCCAGCCCGATATTTTTCATGTAGGGTGGATGTTTCACCCCATCGACATCAATCTGGGCTTTTATACGCTCACGCCACTCAACGGGCTGCTCAGCGTCCCCCTCCAAACCGCTACAACACTTCTGCTCGCCAACAACTTGCTCTTGCTCTTCTCCTTTGTGCTGGGAGGCTACGGCATGTTTTTGCTCACCCAAACTGTTTGGGCACACCACTTTGCGCGCATGGACGCACGGCTAGCGTGGGGAATCGCTTGGTTGGCAGGAGCCTTCTATACCTTTGCTGGGGCCAAACTTTTTTATGCCAGCCTGGGCCAATTTAACATTGCCAGCAGCCACTGGCTGCCCTTTTGCGCACTCTACGTCTGGCGCACGCTCCACGCCACAACCCCACGCGCTGCTTTGCGCAATGGAACCCTGGCAGGGATCTTTCTGGTCTTTCAAACTTGGTCCGAACTTACCTACGCGACCTTTCTGCTTCTCTTTTTTGCATTGGCTTATCTCTGGTTCTGCATCACCTGGCTCACAGCCCGCTCACGCCAGACCTCATCACGCCAGATAATGCCGCAAACGGAACGGCATAGGGGAGGCTGGATGCATGTCACGCTAGGCATGGCTGCCGCCGCCCTGACCTTCGCCATTGGCTTGGCTCCATTTCTCGCCGCCATCTTGCCCGACATGCGTCTGGAAGGCGACTTCTTTGCCAGTGGCGGTGGCTTTGCTGATCAATACAGCGCCGACCTCATGGGTTATCTGCTACCGACCCGGCTACACCCCTGGCTTGGTTCGTGGGTAGCGACCTTACCTTTTCCCAATGACAAAGGCCAGCAAATCTATCTAGGGTATACGCTGATGATCTTGCTTGTGCTGGGGGCAAGCGTGGGATTGCGTGTGCGCAAGAGTCGTGGCATCACTGGCTTTTGGCTGCTGGCATTCACCTTCTTTTGGCTGCTCACCCTGGGGCCAAGGGTACGCTGGGCAGGTCAAGAGGGTGCCATTCCTGGCCCTTTTGCCCTCGTTAACCAACTTCCGTTTTTTAATGGCAACCGCTACCCCTCGCGCTACAGCGTCATGTTGCTGCTTTGCGCAGCACCCTTGGCGGCGAACGGCTTAATCTGGCTGACGACACAGCTTCAATGGAAAGCACGGGGCAACTCTCGGCTCATTCCCATCACATTGGTCATCATTGCGTGCCTCTTCACCATTGAGCATATCTCGACGCCACTCCCTCTCAGCGACTTCCGCGTCCCGCCCATCTATCAGCGCATTGCACAAGAACCCGGCGATTTTGCCTTGCTTGAGTTACCTACTGGCTGGCGCAATGGCGCGCGCGTCCTGGGCAAGTCCGACGTGCTGATCATGATGCAGCAGTGGTATCAAACGGCGCACACCAAACGACGTTTGGGGGGCAATACCAGCCGCAACCCTGAATACAAATTCCAATACTTCTCGGAGTCGCCACTGCTGAGTGACTTGATTGCGCTCATGAACGCAGACCGCAGCCACCTTGCCCCCCCCTTAGAAGCTGACTATTCCGCAATCGCAGACCGTGCGCGTGAACTTGCACCCGATCTCTTCGCCCTCCTCGGGGTGCGCTTTGTCACGCTCCATGTGGAGAAATCTCCCGCCTTGCTGGTAAGACTGGTTGAAGAAGCCTTGCCCCTCACTTTGGTCGAGGAATGGCAAGGCCCAGATTGGACAGGTGCGCCTAGCACCATTCGCCTCTATGCCGTGAACGCATCACCTTTACGGGAGGCGCATACTGTTAACTTTGGAGACCCCACCTCCCAACTCTACTTAGCAGAAGGCTGGTCGCCAGCGGGCAGTCTCGAGCAAGGGCGTTATGCCCTGCGCCCCACCGTAGATCTTCTACTCCCCAACCGTCCAAATGGCGCGCAGGTCATCCTGAACTATAGCCAAGAGAGCACAATCACTTATGCCTACCAGGGAGACAATCTGGGAACACAGAGCGGCACCACACACACACTCCTGCTGCCAGCCAGTGTGGAACAATCGTCGCCCATACGCCTGACGCTCGCTTTTGAAAGCCCACCCACCCCCATCAGCACGCTCGTTCCAGATGCCACTCCCATCGGCAGCACAGGCATCAGCCTTGATTCTGGCATTGCAGTTCTCTTGCAGAGCGCAGGCGAAGAAGTGGGCGATTTTGCTCATATCTGGATCAACGGCGTGGATTATGCAAAGAATACAATCGGCTACAACCTCGTCGCGCTTGCACCGACAGGGGAGGTCTTTGACCAAGCGGTCTTTAACACCATGATCCCTGGCGAATCGGCACGCATGGCAGCATGGCTTGATCAATGGCAACCAGGAACCATTATCCTCGGTGCAGGCGCAGATTCAGTTGCCGATGAATACCGCATGGCGCTGGATGAAAGCGCAACCAATGCTCTACAACGAATCGGTGTGGCAGGTGACTTGCGGGGCAAGTTTCGCTGGAGCCACGTCTTTGCAGGTGTAGCCGGTGCGCCCCCAGCCAGTGCGCCCGAAGAGATTCAACTCACGCAGCCCGCCACACTTTGGCTGGGGACTCCACTCCCCGCTGCCAGTGGCTATGGCCCCCTCAAAAGCCTTGGGTTAATCCCCAATCCCTAGCCAAAATTGGCGTAATCGGCCAATAAAGACCCCACAAAGTGTGCCTGCTGGTCTTCCTAGTCAACAAGTTGTCGCACAAAAAAACCAGACCCTCTAGCCGAAGCAGCGGGTCTGGTGAATAACACGCAGTTACAAAGAACGCCTTATTGACATGTGATATAGAGGCTATAGCTGCCAGCCCGATATTTGTAGCCATGTGCCGAAATTGTATAGGTACCACTGCGACTCAAGGTCTGTCGAATGATAGAGTCCGTGTCGTTGCTACTAATGTCGTCATTCGATTTGAGAAAGTTATAATCCGGATCATACAGTTCTAAATAAGTGTCGAAGCCATTGTCGCCATACATCCAGATCCTCACTTGGCTACCACTGCTGCCTGGGAAGGACCAATACTCTTCCTCACCTGATCCGACGTACCCACTTACCATCTCTCCACACTCGATCCAGAAGCCGGAGGGAGGCTGAACTACTTCCTGGCTTGTGTAATAGCAATTTGCTTCGGCAAGCACCGTACCGAACTGATCAAGAAAACGAGCGTAGATCCGTTCATTGCCGACTGGTGAAGCAATCCAGGCACTTCTGTAAACGCTCTCCCGCGGCTGAACCCACCTTCCGGGGATAATCTGATTCCACCAAGCTCCATTGGTGCTGCTCCAGACTTCCAAGTATCGCCACCAATCTGTATTAGGGTTGTTCACGTCCCAATCCCCACTCACCGAGAACTGAATGGACTCACCCTCATCGTAGGTCGCACCACACCCCTGATCGACTGAGACTGTTAAATCAGAGATTGCGGGACGTGCTTGAACCGTATAGGCCTGAAGACCATCAGATGGCTCTGCCTCAAAGTCCCATCCACCACCAACTGACTCGTCCGACGGATCTGGAAGCGGCTCCGCCTGATAAGGTGCAACGGAGGGCATCGCGGGTGTTGATTCTGATTCCTCGTCCTCATCTAGAATCGGTGTGTCAGAATCCGAGGGTGGTTCGTACGGCTGTGAAGGCTGACCTCCTTCTGATCCCGAGCCTGGCGGAGGCCCAGACGGCGGCTCTGGCGGGGGCTGCATAAGAGCCGCTTCCACTGCACCTGGAGCTGTAGTCGCAGAGGCAGGTATCCACTCATACAGACTCATGCTCAACGAAACCAACAAAGCCAATGCAACTACACTAGTCAGTCTAAACTTGACGTCCATGTTATCTCCTTTGGAACTAGTCGTTCACTGAACATCTACCGAACATCGAATGACGGAAAAAGACGATGCAATTTAGATGCAACTTATACGAGCATCGTCAGGAGTAATACGCCA
>JBBQIG010000010.1:0-21102 GCA_038324715.1 Anaerolineae bacterium
CTCAAGCATCTGTGAGATGTTCCTTTCCAAGTGAAACGCGCGTGTAGAAATCCGCCTTGTACATCAAGGAGGTATACTCAAGTAGGGAGTTGCCCAAAGTGATCCACACTCTAAAAATGGTAAAGCGGCTAACTACGTCTAAAAGACGAACTGCATAACGCCTCCATCATTAAAATTCAGAAGGGCATCACCCGTCAACACGCGAAAATCCCACGGTGCTCTCGCGCACCATCAACTCTGGGCCAAAGGTCAGCACTTCGGGCTCGGGCATGTCCCGCCCCAGTCGTTTGGCCTCGACCATGCGGTGAAGCGTCTGGATCGCCTCTTTGCCCATATCGAGCAAGCGCGGTCGCACGGTGGTGAGTGCAGGCCAGAAATAAGGAGCAGTGGGCATGTTATCATAGCCCACCACAGCTATATCTTCCGGCACACACTTGCCCATGCGGTGTGCGGCGCGCAACACCCCCATCGCCATATCATCATTGGCGACAAAGAGCGCATCGATCTCTGGACGCTTCTCTAACAAGGTAATAAGCCCTGCTTCACCACTGCCTGCCTTCCAGTCACCGGTAACAACCAAATCATCCGATGCCTCACGCCCAGAGGCTTGCAAACACTCTCGCCAGCCGCGCAGCCGCTCACGTGCTTCCCACCAGAGAAGCGGGCCACTAATCATCCCAATTGTGCGACGGCCTAGCTCAAGTAAATGTTGTGTCGCCATCTGTGCCCCTTGATAGCTATCAGGGTTCATGATCGTGACATCGGGTTGGGGGTTCATGGTGAGAAAGACAATCGGGGGCAACTGCTTCAGACGTTCGGGGGCAACCCAGGAGCGATTGTTGCCGATATCATGCACCGACCAGATAATGCCATCCACCCTCCTTGCGGACAATAGATTCAAAAGAGCATCCACATTGCTCTCGAGAGGATTGTGCAACAATTCGAGGAGCAGTGAATAACCCAAGGCATTTGCCTCTTGGTCAATCCCAATCAGCGTGCGTGATGGGCCGTAATACTCAAGCCCCGACGCTACAATTCCCAGCGTCTGTGAACGTTGGTTAACCAAGCCACGCGCAAGCAGATTTGGTTGATAGCCCAAATCGCGAATGGCTTGCATGATACGCGCACGGGTATCTTCGGCCACGGGCCGTTTGCCTGTTAGCGCATTTGAAACTGTCCCAGCCGATACATTAGCCTGATGTGCAACATCAACAATGGTTATTCGGTGAGATGGGTCTATCGTCATGGATAACCTCCTCGCCCCTGCCATGTCTGGCGCGGCGTTTGGCACAATGCAGTTTTCGGCACATTCCAACGCAAAGGCATTCACGCAGTTGCCAGTTCAAAAGCATCGAAATAAACTAGATGCAGCGGGAGCTTGCCAATGCGCTGGATGCGCCTGATGCGGCTTCATAAAGTGACAATCTAGATTGACAATGAAGCGATCATCGTGCTATGATTTTATTTGCCCATCTTAAAACGTTTTATGGAGATTTAAGTTTACTATAGACCCTGCCTGCATGTCAACTTGCATTCAGGCAGCTTTCCCCCTCCAACGCCCACCATCCAGGAGCAACCTTTTTATGTCATCATCTGCCCAAATTACCCTTGCGCCAGATCACGCTATTGGCACCGTCGATCCACGTCTCTTTGGTTCCTTTATTGAGCACCTAGGGCGTTCTATCTATGGTGGCATCTACGAACCAGGTCATGCCACTGCCGATGCTCATGGCTTTCGCCAGGATGTAATCGAATTAGTTCGCGAAATCAACGTTCCCATTGTACGCTACCCAGGCGGCAACTTCGTTTCTGGCTATAACTGGGAAGATGGCATCGGCCCGCGTGATCAACGCCCTGTCCGCTTGGATCTGGCATGGAGAACCATTGAACCTAACCAGATTGGCACTGACGACTTCATGGATTGGTGTCGCGCAGCTAACAGCAAGCCGATGATGGCAGTTAACTTGGGTACACGCGGCCTTGAAGCCGCACGTGACTTGCTTGAGTATTGCAACTTTCTCGGGGGCACACGCTTGAGTGACCAACGCAGAGCCAATGGATATGAGAAACCCCATGACATAAAGGTCTGGTGTTTGGGTAACGAGATGGACGGTCCATGGCAGATTGGGGCCAAAACTGCCGATGAATATGGACGGTTGGCGCAGGAGACAGCCAAGGTGATGAAGTGGGTGGATCCCACCATTGAACTTGTCGCCTGTGGCAGTTCAAATCGTAGCATGAAGACCTATGCCGCTTGGGAAGCAACCGTCTTAGAACATACCTATGCCCATGTAGACTACCTTTCGCTCCACACCTATTATGGCAATTTATCCGAGAATACACCTAGTTTTCTTGCCAAGTCGCTTGACATGCATCACTTCATCAACGAAGTGGCAGCCATCTGCGACTATGTAGGCGCAAAGCTGCACATCACCAAAAAGATCTATCTCTCCTTTGATGAATGGAATGTCTGGTTCCACTCTCGCGCCGCCGACAAAATGCGCGATCCCTGGCAACTTGCGCCGCCACAGCTAGAAGATATCTACACAATGGAGGATGCGCTGTTAGTAGGGGCAATGATGATCACGTTGCTGCGCCATGCGGATCGCGTCAAGATGGCCTGTATGGCGCAGTTGGTCAACGTCATTGCGCCCATCATGACCAAGACTGGCGGCAAAGCTTGGCGACAGACCATCTTCTATCCCTATCTTCATGGAAGCCGCTATGGGCGAGGCATTGCGCTCGACGTACAGGTGAAATCGCCTACCTACGACGATGTTACCTTTGATGCCGTGCCTTATTTAGAAGCAGTTGCCACCTGGGACGAGGAGCATGAAAGCATCACCATTTTCGGCGTCAATCGCAACCTAGAAGCCATGCTGCCACTGGAAGCCGATCTGCGTGCCTTTCCTGGTTATAGCGTGGTGGAGCATATTACGATGACTCATAGTGACCTCAAGGCAACCAATACCGCTGAGCATCCTGATAATGTAACCCCGCGTTGCGATGGCGATGCCAAATCGAGTGATGGGCAAGTGACTGCCACTTTGCCACCTGCCTCATGGAATGTGATTCGTCTCGCACGCAAAGCGTAACGAACCACCCCGCTCACGCCCTCCCTCCCGCATGCATGCGGGAGGGTGAGTAACGTCATAGACCCTTTTTTTCTGCAACAGGGGCTTGACATTGCGATCATCTGTTGTATCTTTAAGATGAATCCTCGCCTAAATTTCGTTGACTAAAACGGTAGACTTACAACTTAATATCTGTTACATGCTTGCCCGCGTCTCTCTGTGGCTTCTCAAACGGCTAGTTACATTTCAGGGTTAGTACATTTCAAAAGGAGCAGAATCATGAGCGATCTAATCGTAATGACCTTTGACAATGTGGAAGATGCAACAAAGCTGCGCGCCGATCTTCGCAAATTAGAGCGTGACGGAAGACTGAGCCTGAATGATGCCGCGGTGATCGAGAAGAATGCGGCTGGCAAGGTGCATATTCAAGACGAAATCGATACAGGTATCAAAATGGGCGCGCTAACCGGCGGTTTGTTGGGGATGTTGCTCAGCTTCATGTTCCCCATCGTGGGGCTGGTGATTGGTGTGGGGGGTGGCGCGATGGTAGGCAAGTTGATGGACATGGGCGTGGACAAGAATTTCATTAAAGATGTAACAGAAGCCCTGAAACCGGGCAGCTCGGCCCTATTTGTAATCATCGGCAGGGGTGACCCAACAGCCGCGTTGGCTACAATTCGCCCCTATCAGGGCACGCTCTATCAGACTACCCTCCCTACCGAGTTGGAAAGCGAACTGCGCGCCGCACTCCAGTAGTCAAATGGAGGTTAGAGCTATCCCAATAAATCTATAGACAATCCCCCCGCACTAGCCGTCTCTTCAAGTGAGTAAACAGGAAGACTGTTTACAATATCGGCTAGTGAGATCAACATCATAGGGAATCCACATGACTTCAATCTCGTACTCACTACAAGCTATCCCAGCAGATGCGTTTGTCTCTGCTCGTCAGCGCATTGCTAATGTTGCCATCCGCACGCCTTTGGTTCGTCTAAACCTAGAAGACACACCCGCCGAAATTTATCTCAAGTTGGAGAACTTGCAGCCCACTGGTGCGTTTAAGTTACGTGGCGCAGTCAACGCCATCCGCTTGGCTTCTCCGGATCAACTTCGGCATGGGGTTTGGACAGCGAGTACTGGAAATATGGCACAAGGGGTAGCATGGTGTGCGCGCCTACTGGGTCTGACTTGCACTGTGGTCGCACCAGACAACGCGCCAGAAGCCAAACTGTCCGCCATCCGCCGCTTGGGTGCCGAGATTGTGCTCATTCCCTTTCTGGAGTGGCTAAATATTTACCAGACGCGGCGATATGATGGCATGGCAGGATATTTCATTCATGCCTTTAGTGATACTGGCGTGATGGCTGGTAATGGAACATTAGCACTGGAAATTCTGGAAGATTTACCAAATGTCGATGCAGTCATTACACCTTATGGCGGTGGCGGGCTGACCTGTGGTGTGGCCGCGGCCTTTCGCCATTTCAAACCCGACACGCTTCTCTTTGCAGCGGAGGTCGAATGCGCTGCACCACTAGCGGCCTCGCTGGCAGTTGGCAAACCAGCAGAGGTGAAGTATGAACCCAGTTTTGTTGACGGCATTGGCGCGTCGTTTCTTTTCACCGAAATGTGGGACTTCGCCCAGCAGTTGATTGACGGCTCCATTGTTGTAACGCTGGAGCAGACTGCCGAAGCTATCCGCCTCTTGGCGCAACGCAATCGGGTGATTGCCGAAGGTGCTGCGGGAGCCGCTGTAGCCGCAGCACTGACTGGCCAAGCTAGCCGCGGCAAAGTTGTGTGCGTCGTGTCGGGCGGCAACATTGACTCTGAAAAATTATCCAAGATCCTCGCGGGTGGCATGCCATAGACAGCACAGACAAAAAGGGCACTGCAAAATAAATAGCCAAGTCGTTCATGTGGCGCGACAACTTGCAGACCCTCAACAAGATCTGCGTCGACAGTACTGTAGATCAACCACGCTATCTATGAAAAGTAACACCACCCACAATTTCTATAGAATAAGGGTAACTATTCAGCCACTAAATGGCGGATCTGAATTCCAACAAACACAATATGTGGGCATCTTGACTTCGCATAACTAAGTTTCGGACGATTTCCGACTGTGATATTTCGAGGTAAAAACCCGTATATAGTAGGTGAAAGTCTTTGCACTACTATATGTTGTATAAAAGCCGCCAATTTTACGCTGAATAGTTACCACTTGAGGTTGGTTTCAACCCAGCCCTTGACAGTCGCCAGCGCGTCTTCTAGCTTTGTACTATCCTTGCCACCTGCTTGCGCCATGTCGGGACGACCGCCGCCACCACCACCGATGACTTTTGCGGCTTCGCGCAAGAGATTACCGGCGTGCATCCCGCGATTAACGAGATCGGGCGTTACGGCTGCCACCAATTGGGGCTTGTCGCCGATCACGGCTCCCACGACAATGACCGCGCTGCCCAACTTGTCGCGCAGCCAGTCGGTCATCTGGCGCAAGATTTCGCCATCGGCAACGTCTAGGGTTGTGGTCAACAGATTGACACCATTGACCTGAATTACTTTGTCGAGCAAAACCTCGCTGTTTTGCAGCGCCATCTTTTGGCGCAACTGGGCAATTTCTTTTTGCAACTGCTGATTTTGTGCAATCAGTTGTTGGGCTGCTTTATCCAACTCATCGGGCTTGGCATGAAGCAACTCTGCCAGTTGATCCACAGCGTGCCAGCGTTGCTCGGTCAGAGCTTCGGCAAAGCGTCCTGTGACGACTTCAACGCGACGCACACCGGCAGCAACGCTGCTTTGGCTGACGACACGGAAGCCACCAATTTCAGCGGTGCTATCCACATGTGTTCCACCACAGAGCTCCATGCTAATGCCTTCATCTTCACCAAAGCTGACAACGCGCACTTCGTCGCTATACTTTTCGCCAAAGAGCGCCATTGCACCTTCTTCAACGGCACGAGCATAGCTTGTCACGCGCGTGTTGACACCATAGTTTGCCAGGATCACGCTATTGGCGCGCCGTTCAATTTCTCTAAGTTCATCCTCGCGTATGGGCTGCGAATGGGTGAAGTCAAAACGCAGCCGGTTTGGTTCTACCAGCGAACCAGCCTGGTGAACATGGTCTCCCAGCTGTTCACGCAGGGCGGCATGGAGCACATGGGTCGCCGTATGGTTGCGCATAATATCCCAGCGACGGTCTGTGTCGATTGTTGCCAACGCTGGATCGCCAACGCTCACTGTGCCACTGGTGACTTTGCCAATGTGCGTGATCAATCCTGGTACGCGGCGACGCGTATCGGTAATCTCCACCGTCCAAACGGGTTGATCGACATCTTCTGGGAAGTAGTAAATCTCGCCTGTGTCGCTGATCTGACCACCGCTTTCCACATAGAAAGGGGTTTCTGGCAGCACAATCTCAACAATGTCGCCCGCTTGCGCTTCACTGATGCTTTCGGTGCCGATATCACTCGCCTCATTGGCGCGCAGGATAGCGACTACTTTGGTATCCAGTTCGCTGATGCTCTCATAGATGCAATGTTCCACGCCTGCTTCACCAACGACACCTTGGCTCTGTAGGTTCCGCAGCAGATCCGCATAGACCCCTACATCCTGAACACTCTTATCTTGGGCATTGGCACGGCTCTTTTCCTTCTGTTCGGAAAGCGCCACGCGGAAGCCTGCTTCGTCTACTGTAAAGCCTGCCTCTGCCGCCACATCGCGCGTGATGTCGATGGGGAAGCCATAGGTATCCCAGAGGTGGAAGGCATCTTCACCAGGAATCAAGGTGTCGCCACTGCTCTTGAGCCGCGCCATCAGATCATCCAGAATGGTTAGGCCCGTGGAGAGGGTGCGATGGAAGCGCTCTTCCTCGTCGGTGACGGTCTGCAAGATGAAGTCGCGCTTCTTGGGCAGGTCTGTATAATGGTCGCCCATTTGCTCAATGACCATATCGACAATTTGTGCCAAGAAGGGGCCACCAAAGCCCAGCAGCTTGCCAAAACGGGCAGCACGACGCAGGATCATGCGCAGGACATAGCTGCGTCCTTCATTGCCGGGGAGGATGCCGTCGGCAATGAGAAAGGTGACGGCGCGGCTGTGGTCGGCAATGGCACGATAGCGTGCCAGATGGGTTTGCCGGTGCTCGTCGTCTTCTTCTAGCAGTTGCTGAATGCGATCCATGATGGGCGCAAAGGCATCGGTATCGTAGTTGTTATCTTTGCCTTGCAAGATGCTGGCAAGACGCTCTAGCCCCATGCCTGTATCCACGCTCGGCGCAGGCAGCGGCACTAATTCGCCTGTGGGCTTCTGGTCGAATTGCATAAAGACCAGATTCCAGATCTCAAGGTATTCGTCGTCTTTGTTAACGCCATCAGGAACCTGCTGGCTAAGATCGCCCCAATAGAAATGAATTTCGGAGGAAGGGCCACAAGGACCTGTATCGCCCATTGCCCACCAGTTGTCCTTTTTGCCAAAGCGCAGAATCCGATCGGGCGACGCGCCAGTCTCGATCCAGAGCTTTTCGGCTTCGTCGTCATCCTGATAGACGCTAAACCAAAGCCGCTCTAGGGGCAATCCAAGCTGGTTGACCAGGAGATCCCAAGCATAGCCGATGGCATCACGCTTAAAGTAGTCGCCAAATGAAAAGTTGCCCAACATCTCAAAGAAGGTGTGGTGACGGGGGCTGGGGCCAACACTTTCCAGGTCATTATGTTTGCCACTGACACGCAGGCATTTTTGGCTGGTCACGGCGCGCGTATAGGATCGGCGTTCGGCCCCGGTAAAGAGGTCTTTGAACTGAACCATACCCGCGTTGGTAAACATTAACGTGCGGTCATTTGCAGGAACAAGGTTGCTGCTATCTACAACCGCATGGTTCTTGTCCTTAAAATATTCCAGCCAAAACTGGCGAATCTCATTGGTGGATAAACTTTTCATCCGACAGCCTTCCCTACATGCTGGCCCCAAATAATGTGGCCCGACAAAATAATAGATTCTTCCTAGACTTGTGATTGTAGGCGAACCAGAGGGAGAGTGTCAAAAATAGAAGGAATCGACTCTCTCCGCAGCGTAGCTATGGCTGAGCGTACTCGTGTGAAATGCTGCTAAATTTGGCTTGTGCTATTTCTGCACTAATTCATAGCAATTTAAGTTTATACCTGTTATTTGCCTAGTTCTCATGTTGCTCTTCTGATTATCCTCATTATTGTACTCATTATGTAATTATTCTGGCCCGCAATTGTCTTGCGCCTGTTTCCCTGGCGCGCGCAAGGATAGAACTTCGACAGGAATGATGTTATAATGGCGGCTTCAAGAGCTACCTAGACTCACTGACGTGCAGAGGGGGCGCAGAGCCGTGGTTTGGATCAGTGTCGATGAATTACTTGAAAAAATAATGCTTAAGCTCTACAAACAATGGGAGCGCCGGCTTTTAAGCCAGGTGCGTCCCTTGTTGGATAATGAGCGCTTGCGTTTGGCGAATGCGCTGCGGACGATGGCGTCGGCGTATGTCGCGCAGAGTGAAGATGCCATTATTCTCTACCTGGAACAGATCAGCAGTTCGGAGGCAGTGGTTGCTGCTGCTCCCGAGGAATTTGCGGTGCTGCCTAGACTGAAACAGGAGATTCTGCGCGCCCGAAGACCAGGAATGCGACTGCGTGGGCATAAGGCTAAACCAACCAACTTGACGCCTGCACGAATGCAGACGCTGCTCTTGTTGCTAGAGACGCTGGACCCGCCTGCCTATGCGATTACGCGCATGTATTTCCCTGAAGATTTAAGGGCACTGGCAACGCTTCTAGAGACGGCAACACAGCAGGTCTTTGCCCAATGGTCTAATTTGGCATTGGAGACGCGTGGTGCAATCCACCGCATTTTGCACATGGTGCGCGTGGGTTTGGTGTCGGAAGATGGGCGCTATTTGGTTACGGTGCGGAGCGTCGTGGAGACGCTGCATCAATATGAAAATATGCCTGAAGTTGTGCAAGCAAGCCGAGATGCTTTTTTGGCGGGTAAAATAGATGAAGCAGCCGACTCGCCTTTTCGCTATAACGAGATGGTGGTGGTGAGCGAGAATCTGGCAAAGATGATTGCGAACCCACCGCCTGTTTCTCCCAACGCAACGGAGCCGGATGGGCTGCAACCGCTGCCAGACACATCACCCGTGCCCGACCAGCCTGAGGAGACGGAACCAGGTGAGCAGCCAGATGATCAACCTGCCAAAGAACCGGCGCAAGCGCCTGACGCGGGGCCTGTGGAGCCAGTTGCGCCTTCTCCTTATATGCCACGTGTGCCAACTGCTATGGTGGAGCGCGAGTTTTATACGGATGTGCGCTTTCCACAACAGGTGCGGCTGGGCGATGAATATCCGCTGTTGATACGTCTGACTCGTTCGCCCTTTGAGCTTTCGCGCACGGATGAAAAGGTCAAGGTTGCTTTTGGTCAGCCGGATCAGCCTGAATATGTGGAAGTGGTGGTGATTGCCCACGGCTTTAGCGAAGCGACTGCGACGTGGAGCCGGACGATGGCGGTCTATGTGGATCGTGATTCCCAACCGGCTATTTTCCTGCTGCGTGCCGATGGTGATCTGGGCGAACAGCGGGTTACGCTGGACTTCTATCATAAGGGGCGTTACCTCGGTAGCGCGTCGTTTGTGACACGCATTGTAGAACAACTACCCAACGCGGTGGGTGGTGTCATTATTGATACCCCTGCTTTGGCCGCGCGCTTTGTGGAAGAACCGCCACCTCCCGCCGACTTAGAACTACGCATTGTGCGCGGTAGCCGCGACAATGTGCTGCACTTTATGCTGCACTCCACGCGCGCCGGAGTCGGCTATCATTGGAAGCCTGTTGGTCAGGTGAAGCTTAATTCGGGTTCACCCCAAACCTATCTGCAAAAACTCTTTTCTCAATTGGGCGATTTGGCTGCACAGACAGTCGATCACTTGGCAGAGGAAGATGGGCGCGTTGCTGTGTCGGATATTGCCGCGATTGGGCAGCAATTATTCAGCGAACTCTTCCCGCCCGAGTTGCAACATGAACTGTGGACGCGTATTTTGCCGCGGCGTCGCGATGCCAGCAATCCCGATGGCATTATCTCCACGCTGCTGATCACCTCGGACGAGCCGTGGATTCCGTGGGAGATGGTCAAGCCCTATCGGGTTGATCCTGATTCGGGAGTGGAGCAGAGTGCGGGCTTCTTGGCAGAGACATTCCAGGTGACGCGTTGGTTGGCAGGACGCAGCCCCGCGCATCAAGTGCATGTGAAGCACGCGAGCATTGTTGCACCCCAGCATGAATTGCTCTATGCCCAGCGTGAAGAAGCCTATTTCCGCCAACTTCCGGCGCGACGGGTGCAGGTCTCTAACACCTTGCGCTCCACCGCAGATGTACGCCAAATGGCACAAGCCGGGGGTGTACAACTGCTGCATTTTGCGGCACATGGTCGCTTTGATGCCCAAAATGCCAACCTGTCGCCCCTCTCGCTACAAGATGGGGTGTTGACACCGATTGATCTGGCGGGTGAGCGTGCGGCAGGATTGCGCCGCGAGCGGCCCCTGGTCTTTCTGAATGCTTGTCATACCGCGCGACTGGCCTTTGCCCTGACGGGCTTGGGGGGCTGGGCAAAGCGGCTGGTGGCGGACCTGAATGTCAGTGCCTTTATTGGCACGTTGTGGGAAGTGAATGACCTGCTGGCGGCTGAGTTTGCCATTACTTTCTATGATCGCCTGTTTGCAGGAGATACGCTGGGTCAAGCCTTTTATACGGCACGGCTGCATGTGCGTGACCGCCAGCCCGCCAATCCTACCTGGCTCGCCTATGTACTCTATGCCGATCCCAACAGTGTTGTGCTGTGGGGGACGGGGGATGGCGAAGGGGATGCCTATGAGGCAGTTGAGGCGCAAGCTGTTGAGCCAGTGGAACCACCTGCACCGACCTTTAGCGCCGAAGAGTGGGCGGCAGCATTGGAAGCAGCTTTAGCCAATGCACTGCCTGACATTGTGCGGCGCACGATTCCACCGGCCGTTGCCGACGCTGTGTCACGATTGTTGGCAAGTGATGAAGTTGATAGCGAACAAACTGATACGGAGCGAACTGGCACTCCTGATGGAGTAGGTGACGCCGCCGGTGGTAGTTCTGGTATCAGTGGGAGTGGTAACATCGCAGCAGACAACTTGCCCGATCCACTCCTCTACCTGAGTGCATTGGCTTCGTCGTCCCAAAGTGGTGCAAAACCGCGTGTCTATGACACAGGTAGGCCGAATGGGGCGATAGATTCTGGCGCAGAGGATAGCCACGATTCTCGCCACCACGATGCTCACCACAAGGAGCCTGGCAACCAGGAGTTGGATAACCACGATCTGGGCCGTCATGGGGCGGAGACAATCGACACATCCACAAGCGAACCGCGCAGCCAAGAGTGAAATCTGTGAGGATCGTTGAACCATGACGACACCCATGCGACAGCAATATTTGTCGCTTAAAAGTCAAAATCCCGATTGTATATTGTTCTTTCGGCTGGGCGATTTCTATGAGACCTTTGACGATGATGCCAAGATCATCGCCAAGGTCTGTGATGTGGTGCTCACCAGTCGCCCGGTGGGGAATGACCAGCGTGTGCCGCTGGCAGGTGTGCCTTATCACAGCGTGGATGGCTATATTGCGCGGCTGATTGAGGCGGGCTATCGCGTTGCCATTGCCGAGCAGGTGAGCGAACCTGGCAACGGTTTGGTGGAACGCGAGGTCACGCGCGTCATTACCAAAGGCACGATTGTTGAGCCGGGGATGTTGGATGAAAAACGCAACAACTACCTGGCAGCGGTGAGCTTTAATAGCCGTGGCACCGTGGCAGGGTTGGCGTATGCGGATATTACCACGGGTGAGTTTGCTGTCACCGAGATGAGTGGTGGCGAACCTGCCGAGATGGAACGGCGTGTGGGCGAGGAGTTGAGTCGCCTTCAGCCAAGTGAGTTGATCTCCATTGATTGGAATCCCCAAGAATCTAGCTTGCACGGGCTGATTGACTTGCTTCATCCTGTGCTTTCCACCGTGGAACCGTGGCAAACTGCTCCTGAAACGGCGCACGCTACGCTGCTGCGCCATTTTCGCGTGGCGACGTTAGATGGGTTTGGCTTGCACCAAGGAGGCGAGGCTGTGCGTGCTGCGGCTGGGCTTTTGGCCTATCTCAAGGCGATGCAGCCAGGGGCGTTGAAACAGATGACGCGCCTTGCCTCGTATACAGTGGGCGAGTATATGACGCTAGATGAATCGACCCGGCGCAATTTGGAATTGACCGAGACGTTACGCGGCAATGATGCGCATGGTAGCCTGTTGGGTGTTTTGGATCGCACCTTGACACCGATGGGGGGGCGGCTTTTGCGTCGTTGGCTCAATCAACCGCTGCTGGATGTGGCTGCGATTCAACAACGGTTGGATGCGGTGGAGTACTTCATTGCCAACACTTCGGCGCGTTTGGAAGTGCGCGAGTTGTTGCGCCAGGTTGGCGATTTAGAACGTTGGAGCAACCGAGTGACCCAGGCGGTTGCCATGCCGCGAGATCTGCTTGGGATCCGTTCTGTTTTGGGTCAAGTGCCAGCTATTTGCCAGATTTTGAGCGGAGAAGTTGCCACAGCGGGTTGGAATGGTCACGCCGGGAATCCTGCGCTGGCTTCTGCACCCCCTGTGTTGCCCACCTTACCTCTGTGTGATGTGGTATTGGAGGGGCTTGCTTCCGCCATTGCTGATGATCCGCCCGCAACATTGGCAACACCGGGTGTGATCCGTCCTGGCTATCGCACGGAGTTGGATGAATTGGTGGAGCGCAGCCGCTTTGCCAAAGATTGGATCGTCAACTTAGAGCGTACTGAACGTGAACGGTTGGACATTAAGAGTCTCAAAGTCGGCTATAATAAGGTCTTTGGCTATTACATTGAGATTACAAATACGCATGGCGGTAAGCGCCTGCCCGACGATTATATTCGCAAACAGACGCTTGCCAATGCCGAACGCTATATTACGCCTGAGCTAAAGGAGTATGAAGCGTTGGTACTCAATGCCGACGAGAGCCGGTTAGATATTGAGCAACAGCTCTTTCGCGAGTTGTGCAGTGAAGTTGCAAATCATGCGGCTGATCTGTTGGCGTTGGCGGCTGGATTGGCGGAGCTTGATGTCTATGCTGCGCTGGCTGAAGTGGCGCTGGCAAATCGCTATGTGCGTCCTGTGGTGGATGAAGGTCCTGGACTCGAGATTTCTGGGGGACGGCATCCAGTGGTGGAACTGACGCTGAGTGATGAGCCTTTTGTCCCCAACGACACACATCTGACGCCAGAGAGTTGTATTCATTTGCTCACCGGTCCCAACATGGCGGGTAAGAGCACTTTCTTACGGCAGACGGCGTTGATTACGCTGATGGCACAGATCGGGTCATTTGTGTCTGCGGACGCTGCCAAGATTGGTGTGGTCGATCGCATCTTTACACGCATCGGTGCCAGTGATGAAATTCATCGCGGCCAATCGACCTTTATGGTGGAGATGGTCGAGACGGCGAATATCTTGAACCATGCCAGCCGTCGCAGTCTCTTGATCTTGGATGAAATTGGCCGCGGCACGAGCACCTATGATGGATTGGCAATTGCGTGGGCAGTGATTGAGTATATTCACAACCACCCCGAATTGCGCGCCAAGACACTCTTTGCCACCCACTATCATGAGTTGACAGACTTGCCAGAGCGCCTGCCGCATGTGGTTAACTATCATGTGGCGGTGGATGACAGTGGTGGGGGCGATGATGTAGTCTTTTTGCGGCGCATTATTCCGGGGCGTGCTGATCGTTCCTATGGCGTGCATGTGGCACGATTGGCGGGATTACCGAGCGCAGCCGTTGCGCGTGCCGAGGAAATTTTGGGTGAACTGGAATTGAGTGGCGCAGCAGGCCCTAAGCGACTTTTTGAAGCGCAGAGCCGTGCTGGCAAGAGTAAGAACGCAGCTTTGCAAGTCTCACTCTTTGCCGATGTCCACCCCGCTGTCGAGGCATTGCGCCAGTTGGATGTCAATGCGTTGACACCTCTTGAGGCGCTCAATCGGCTCTACGAGTTGCAGCAGGTTGCAAAACGGAACTGAACTGCCTTATGAAGCAGTTGTTATAATTGAGTGCACTGTAAAGCAAGCATTTCGGCGTAGACCTTCCTCGAAGCTCATAGTACAGAGTTGGGCTTCGAGGAAGGTGTCATGACAAGCTGTCTCTAATTAACCTCGCTCTTACAAATATTTTGAGTTTCTGCACAATGCAAAGAATCTACACAAAGAGTCCACAAGTAGAGTCCACAAGTAGAGTCCACAGATAAAGTTCCACATACCATCTACATATAGAATACAGAATGGATTGATTCACATGAGTGAAGTACCACAGGAATTAGTGGAGATTGGCGAATATTTTGGTGTTGGCTTCCAGCCTGTCTTGAACTTCGAGGGCTGGCGCGTGGCAATGAAGCGGTGGGGGGAAAACACCACACCCGCCAAATTTCATTCTGTTGATCGTCACAATGAGACGAATGAGGTTTTTATTCTCACCACAGGTCAGGCCGAACTCTTGCTGATTGAGGAGAAGATGCCTCCAGTTTCCGCGCATCTCATTCCCATGAAGTTAAATGTTGCCTATAGCGTGCAGCAAGGGGCTTGGCATCATGTCTTTATGTCGGAAGATGCCCATATTCTTGTCTTTGAGCGCGAAGATACCACGCGTGAGAATTCCGACGCATTTGAGTTAGACGCCGACACCATCGCCGCCATTCGCAGCCGGGTGAGGATTGGTTAGATGGTGGGTGGACTAGGTTCTTCTCTGGCTCTGTTCGCTGGTCGATCTGACGGCCTTTTTTGCGTTCTTTGTCCATGACCTCCCCAGCTACCGAACTCGACGTGTCTGCCCGCGCTGAACCGACTACGGTCGAGAAGTTGCGCGGGTTGCCGTGGAGTATGCTCTCGAACTCCACCAATACAGTTTATTCTCAGTTTACCTTTTTTGGGTCAGTCTTTGTCCTGTTCTTAAGTTATTTGAACATGGAAAAGACTCAGATTGGGTTTCTGCTCTCGCTGATTCCGTTTGCGGGATTGGTGGCGCTTTTCATTGCGCCGGCAGTGGCGCGCTTTGGCTTTAAGCGTACCTACATACTCTTTTTTGCCTTGCGCAAGGTCATTACCATTGGATTACTCTTCACCCCCTGGGTGGCGATGAACTTTGGGTCTCAAGGGCTTTTGATCTTTGTGACTGCGATCATGGCAGGCTTCTCACTCTCGCGTGCCATTGCCGAAACAGGTGTTTACCCGTGGTTGCAGGAGTATATTCCGAACTCAGTACGCGGCAAGTATTCTGCCACCAACAGTATCTACACGACGCTGACGGGGTTGGCTGCGGTCTCGGCTGCTAGCTATGTGCTTGACCGCACAACGGGTCTGAATGGCTACATGCTGTTGATCAGCATTGGCATTTGCTTTGGCTTTGCTTCTGTTTGGGCAGCGTCACACATTCCTGGTGGCGCACCTGTTAAGCGCAGCGAACAGAGTAGTTCTAGCTGGCGTGGCATGGCGATGGCGGCGCGTGACCCCAATTTTGTGCGCTATCTGGCGGGTGCCGCGCTGATTACGATTGGCACTGTGCCGCTGGTCTCTTTCTTACCCCTCTTTATGCAAGAGGTTGTTGGGCTGAGTGGGGGACAGGCTGTGTTGCTGCAATCGGGTGCGCTGGTGGGCATTTTGGTCTCTAGCCTACCGTGGGGTTGGGCGTCAGATCGCTATGGCTCAAAGCCTGTGATGATCTCTGGACTGGCAATAAAAATCCTGTTGCCGGTTCTCTGGTTTACGATGCCGCGTGGCACAGATAGCAGCCTCTATGTTGCGTTGGGCATTGCAGTTCTGTTGGGCATCTCCGACATGGCGTGGGGCATTGGTGCTGGGCGACTGCTCTTCGTTTCGGTTGTGCCGCCCGAACGTAAGATGGAATATATGCCCGTGCATTATGCGTGGGTGGGAACCATTGGCGGTCTTAGCCAACTTGTCGGTGGCTTTCTGATTGATCTGTTTGTCGGCATCGAAGGTGAGTTGTTCGGCTTTGCGCTCAATGCCTACAGTCCCTTGTTCCTGATGGCATTTGTCTTGACGATTGCCACGACTTTATTGATGATGGGGATGCGTGCGGATAACAT
The DNA here is from genome assembly GCA_038324715.1 of Anaerolineae bacterium. Classification (GTDB taxonomy): domain Bacteria; phylum Chloroflexota; class Anaerolineae; order Caldilineales; family Caldilineaceae; genus QEUY01. The sequence goes on from JBBQIG010000010.1 coordinate 16,264, forward strand.
ATTTGGCGTGGGCGAGTTTGCGGGTCTCTTCTTTCGCGGCAACCCTTTTCAGGCAGTCACTGCCCTGGCGCGTTATTATTCGGCAAAGGATGAACGCTCGACCGTTTCTGTTACTGAGCGCATGGGTTTGGCAAAAAGCCCGCTAGCGGTGGATGAATTGGTAGAGGCGCTGCGCGACCCGCGCTTTAATGTGCGTTTTGAAGCGATCATCTCTGTGGCGCGTATGCCTGTCGATCCACGCTTGACTGCCGGGTTGATTGAAGTTTTGAATGGGACTGAATTGGCGCTGAAGGCAATGTCTGCTTGGGCGTTGGGGCGCATTGGTGATCCGAATGCGTTGCCCGCCTTGCGCGAATCGCTCGACTCTCCCTACCTTTCCATTCGCGCCCACGCAGCGCGTGCCCTGGGTGCGCAGCGTGATCGCACGATGATCCCCGAATTGCGCGCGCGACTGTTGGTGGAGCAGGATAAGGGCTTGCAAATGGCTTATGCCTCGGCATTGGGGAATTTGGGCGCAGAAGAAGCTGTTGACGACCTGTTGGTGTTGCTAGACCGTATGCAAAACCCTGGGGCGCGGCTGGAACTGGCGTTGAGCCTGGCGCGCATTTTGGGCAACGAGCACGTCTATATCAATTTGCTGCGTCAGATGCGCGAAGACCAGGACACCACAACTGCCCAAGCCCTGGGCAATTTTCGGCGGCATATTGAGCGGGTTCGCATTTTGTCACGTGAGCATATCCAGGAATTGAGTGCGAGTGCTGATGCCTTTGCGCGCGGAGAGCGTGCTGAAGGCATTCAACTCATGTGCATTGCTTTGCGTGCCTTGCCACCAGGGGCCTTTACGCCATCGGGGGCAAGGGTCTTGAACGAATGTGTGCGCCAGCTAGAAGCAAGTGGACCGGAGCATATGGAGTACATTCTGCTGACCCTGCATGTACTTGATGTTGCTTCTACTATCTAATGTTTTGTCTGGCTAATGCTTTGTCTGGCTAACGCCTGCTCTAGATTTGCCCGATGACATCCACTCATCTACTGACTCTGTTGGGTCAGCCCACTCAGGATTGTTTTCACTTGTCCTATGTATAGTCAACCGACTACTGTCGAAAAACTGCGTGGCTTGCGTTGGAGTATTCTCTCCAATGCGGCTAACACTGTTTTTGTACAATATACCTTTTTTGGCTCTATCTTCATCCTTTTTCTGGGCGAGTTAGGACTGAACAAGAGTCAGATGGGCTTTTTGCTTTCACTCATGCCTTTCTCTGGGCTTGTGGCGATTTTTGTTGCGCCGTGGACTGAACGGTTTGGCCTGAAGCGCACCTACATTACCTTTTTTAGCCTGCGCGCTTTTGTCGCCAGTGGACTGCTGCTGACTCCCTGGGTTTTCCGTACTTTTGGACCGGAAGCTACACTAATCTTTGTCGCTGTGACGACTGCGCTCTTTTCAAGCGTGCGCGCGATTGGTGTCACGGCAAGTTTTTCATGGGTGCAGGAGTATGTACCCAACAATGTACGTGGCAAGTATACTGCCACCAATAATATCGTTTCGACCATCACCGGCTTTTTGACGGTGACAGTGGGTGGATGGGTGTTGGAACGCATGTTGGGCCTCAGCGGATTTATGGTGCTGCTGGCTACAGGCGTACTCTTTGGCTGGATCTCCTCCAGCTTTGCCGCGCTGATTCCAGGCGGAGCACCGCGCACTCCTGTTGAGGGGCAGAAACGTGATTTGAGTTTTGCTGTACGCGACAGCAATTTTATCTTTTATCTGGTCGGCGTTGGCTTAATTACGCTAGCTGTTGTGCCGCTGACTTCGTTCTTGCCCTTGTTTATGCGCGAGCAAGTGGGGCTAAGCGCGAGTGCTGTTGTTTGGCTACAGACCGGCTCTTTGGCAGGAACGTTGCTTTCTAGCTATCTTTGGGGATGGGCAGCGGATCGCTATGGCAGTATTCCGGTGATGCTCTATGGTCTCACGTTGCGGATGCTCCTGCCCATCTTTTGGATGCTGATGCCGCGGGGTGATGAGAGCAGTCTTTATATTGCGTTGGGTATTGCCCTCTTGCAAGGTGTCGCTGATATGGGCTGGGGCATTGGCTCCGGGCGCTTGCTGTATGTGAGTGTGGTTCCGCCAGAGAAACGCACCGATTACATGGCGCTCTATTATGCGTTTACGGGCATTGTGGGCGGCACCAGCCAACTGTTTGGTGGACGTCTGCTCGATCTCTCGCAGAACTTATCAGGGCAATATTGGATCTTTACAATCGACCCCTTTGTGCCACTCTTTGCGCTCAACATTATTTTGCCTTTGATCGCATTCTTCCTGCTGCGTACAATCCACGAAGCAAAGGGCGTGGGCGTGGGTCAATTTACGGGCATCTTTTTACGCGGCAACCCGTTCCTGGCAATGAGTTCGATGATCCGCTTTCACCTGGCGCGTGACGAGCATAGCACGATTTTGATGACTGAACGGTTGGGTCAAGCCAAGAGCCCCTTAACAGTGGATGAATTGCTTGAAGCGTTAGAAGATCCGCGCTTCAATGTGCGCTTTGAGGCGATTATTTCGATTGCGCGCATGCCCACCGATTCACGTTTGGTTGATGCATTGGTGGAAATTCTGGAGGGGAGCGAACTGGCGCTGACCGTTGTTGCCGCCTGGGCATTGGGGCGGATGGGGGATGTGCACGCTGTTGAACCGCTACGGCGCTCGCTCAATTCTGACTATCGTTCTGTGCGCGCCCATTGTGCGCGGGCGTTGGGTGCGTTGGGCGACAAAGAGATTACCCCAGAATTGCTGGCGCGCTTGGATCATGAGGGTGATAAAGGCTTACAGATGGCCTATGCTTCGGCGTTGGGAAATTTGCAGGCTGTGGAGGCAACTGGCGAACTGTTGGAATTGCTGGGACGCACGCAGAATGAGGGCGCGCGCTTGGAATTAGCGCTGTCGGTATCGCGCATCATCGGCGATGAACACAATTTTGTCTCTTTGCTGCGCCAACTGCGCGGAGACCCTGGCACAGCCGCTGCCCAGGCGCTGAATCTCTATCGCAGGCGTAATGAGAAGAGTAAGTTGAGTAAGTCAGTGGTGGCAGAGTTGGTACGCTGTGAAGACGTACTTGCACGCGGTGACCTTGATCAAGGTAGCCGGCTTTTAGGGAATATCATTTGTGACTTGCCTTTGGAGCGCATGGCTAGTGCACGCGCCACCATCTTGCGGGAATGTGCGGTACAATTAGCACAGTCGGGTTCTGAACATACTGAATATAGCTTGTTGGCGCTTCATGCTTTAACTGCCGAGCTTTAACGCACAGCATCAATATACCGCATTACAAAGCCGCTTTTGTTGTTAAGAGACTTTGCCCACCTAGCCCTGTTACCTATGGCATATCATCACTAGAGATGGAATCGCCTTGATGGACACAAACACGCGTAGTATTGTCCTCTCGCTCTACTTGCCTACCTTGCTTCTCTCGTTTGCTACGGGAATGCTGACCCCGATCATGCCCTTGTTTGTACGTTCGTTTGATGTCTCCTATGCACTGGTAGGGATTGTATTAGCGGGTCAAGGGATTGGCAACCTGGTTGGCGATATTCCTGCGGGAATTCTCCTCAGCAAGTTTGGGCATAAATGGTTGATGCTGATTGGCGTCAGCTTGTTTGGCTTCTCTGTGCTGGCAATGAGTTGGGCACAGACCGTGCCAGAGTTGTTCGCCTATGGGTTGGCTGCGGGAATTGGCAACTCTATGTGGAACATTTCACGCCATGCCTACATGACCGACTTAATTCCTTTGGCTCGACGAGGACGCATTAGTGCCACCTTTGGTGGAATCAACCGCATTGGGGCGTTGGGAGGTCCCGCTTTTGGCGCAATGTTGGGCGTAGCTTATGGTCTGCGTTTTCCCTTTATCATTTTTGCTGTAGTGACCCTGATTGCAATGATTCTCTCTGCATTCTTTGTCAACGAAGCTGTGGCTCCGCGAGTTTCACGCGGTGGGGTGCGTGGACATACAAGCCACTTGGTGCAGATCATGCGGGCACATGCTGGAGTCCTTAGCACGGCAGGGGTGGCTCAATTGTTGGCACAGATGATCCGTACGGGGCGTAACTCAATTATTCCCCTCTATGCGGCTGATATTGTTCATTTGGACTTGCAAGCGATTGGCTGGATCGTGACACTTTCGGCAGCGATTGACATGGCAATGTTTTATCCCGCTGGAATTATTATGGATCGCTATGGGCGCAAGTATGCTTCGGTGCCTAGTTTCTTAATTCAAGGCATTGGCATGGCTTTAGTCCCGCTTACCTCTACGTTTGGGGGGCTGCTCATTGCCACGCTGGTGATTGGTTTTGGCAATGGCATTGGTTCGGGCGCACTGCTCACGCTGGGGTCTGACCTGGCTCCCAAAGAGTCGATGGGTGAGTTTTTGGGCGTATGGCGCTTGATCGGCGATATTGGACAGACAGGTGCACCGCTGGCTGTGGGTGGTGTGGCAGATTTGGTGGGCCTTGCCATGTCTACGTTGGTTATGGCCGCGGTGGGGGTGGGCGCGGCGGCGATGTTAGCATGGTTTGTGCCAGAGACCTTGCGCGCCCCTGTTGTGGTGGAGGCAAAGCCTTTACCGGGTGACTAGATGTCCAGACGTGGTTAAGTGTCCAGAGATATGTGGAATATCAGCAATCAGGTAGAGGATCAAAAAGGTTATGGGTTCAGCAAAGAGTTCGGCAGATAATTCAGCAGAGAGTCCATCTGAGCGCTATAAACAAGCTGGGGTCAACATTGATGCGGGGAATCTGGCTGTTTCTTTGATGAAACCTGCTGTACGTGCCACCTTCACGCCCAATGTA
>JBBQIG010000011.1:0-20264 GCA_038324715.1 Anaerolineae bacterium
ATTGTCAGCAGGCGTGGTGAACTCTGCCTCGAAGCCTGCATTGCGCAATTGTTCGGCAATCACTGGCCCGATGTCAATAAAGACCTGCCAGCCAGAGATCGAGGCTGGCACACGAGCACCATCCTTAGCCCAGAAGCCTTCGGAGTCCTTGGCGTAGCCCTGACCTTCCATCAATGCATTGGATTTCTCCAGGTTAAACTCCATGGTGGGATACTTCTCCAACAAGGGTTGTGCCGCCTCGAAGAAAGGTTCCAGCGGCGCATAGCGAGGGAAGGGAAGTGGGGTCAGTGTACCTGAGCCTTCCAAGGCCACATCCAACATCTGTTGGCGATCAATCGCATAGCTGACGGCCCAGCGCATTTCTTTGCTTGTGAAGGGGCCATCGGCATGGTTGAACCACATCGAGGTAGGCCACCAGTCGATATAGCCAAAGGGGTTCTCGCGACCGGTATGGGTGATGATGTTCGGGTTTTGAGCAACAGCCTGCCCAATGGTCGTGGCACGTAGATCTAAGCTCGAATCGATCTCGTTATTGACCACCTGCTGCACCATGCGCGTATCATCACTGTAGGGGATGAAGACGAGGCGCTCCACGGCAGGTAGATTGGCAAAACCAGTTGTAGCGGCCCACCAATCGTCGCGCAGGTCCATAATCTTCTGACCAGTCGACCATTCCACGATGTCATACGGACCCGTGCCAACTGCCACACCAGTCTCTGCATCATAGCCACGGAAGGCGAGTACATCCTCTACGTCCCTGAAGATGTGCTCAGGAACGATCTTGATGCCTGTGTCGAACTTGTAAGAAAGATGGCTGAACATGAAGCGCGGCTTGGGATCGTTGAAGACAATCGTGACTGTCATATCATCCGCAGCACTGACTTCCTTAACCCACGCCGCGACATCAGGCGACCATTGCAGCAAAGGAGCATTGGCCTTTAACATCTCAAAGGTGAAGACCACATCCTTGGAGGTGAAAGGAGTGCCATCATTCCAGGTTACGCCCTCGCGCAGGTTGATGACAAGTTCAGTGAAGTCCTCATTGTACTGATAGCTTGTCGCTAGCCAAGGAATCTCTTCATCAGTAAATGCCGAGTAGTAGTAGAGCGGCTCAAAGAGTGTGTTGTTGCCGATCTGGTGGGTGAAGCCAGTGGCATAGGGGTTGGTAATGCCAACATCCGTGAACTGTGTGCCGTTGCCACCAAAGACCAAGATCATGGTTTTGTCGCGGGCAACTTCTCCTACTCCACTTGCTGCAGCGGGAGCAGCAGCACCAGCGGCAGGGGTTGCACCAGCTTCCGTGGCACCAGGAATTGGTTGTGTACCACAAGCTGTGGCTAGCACGCCCATGGCTGTTATGCCTGAGAGTCGCACAAAGTCGCGACGATTGACATTGTTCATTAAATTCTCCTGACAAATCTACTAAAAAAGGGGTACGATGTATTACAACATGCGGCACAAGGTAAAGACTGCTTTGTGCACGCATAGGGGATACCTAACATATAACCTGACTTCCACAAAAATTTTTCGAAAACGGGCAGTAGAGCGTAGAAACTTCCACGCATTTCTATAGGTACGGTGCCAAAAGTGAAAGGGGCAGAGCTAAGCCACGTTGACACAGCAGATTCAGCTATCGACAGTAATAAAGGCTAAAGTCGGGACTGAGTTGGTCAAGGTAGCAACCGATTCATTGCCCCGCACGTCCTCTTCCGATACACGACGGCAGAGCCTATCAAACTCTTTGGGGAACAAGGGGCAAAATTAGAGATATCATCATCTAAAATTACCCACTTGTTCCGAATATATACTACAAATTTTGGCCTGTCAACTCGACTGAAACAACACAAAAGAATCAACTACAGCCATAAAGAATTACCTAGAAGAATTGCCTAGGCCGTTGGTTCCAATCTCTGTAGAATCAAAGGCCATGTCAGATGCCAGAAGGCACCATTGAGGTACGGATCATCCTCAGTCGGCCAGCCTGTCCAGTAGGTCGTATTCATGGGAATACGATGCATCCACTGTTGGATTGGCGCATCAATAAGGTTGTCCAGGTAGATCTCCAAGCCAGCCAGATAGAGATCCATATAAGCAGGATCATCCTTCGACATGGCGGCCATCTGTTCCAGGATTGCATCATATTCTGCATTCTGGAAGCGAGAGTTGTAGCTCGTCGGTTCGCCGATTGGGCGGAAATACTTGCTGGTGTACATGTCCATTGTATCAAATGGATCGACAATGCTACCCCCATGCCCGTTGAGCCAAATCTTCTGCGTACCATCGCTGATGCGCGTGCCGTTGTCAGCAGGGGTGGTGAACTCTGCCTCAAAGCCTGCATTGCGCAATTGTTCGGCAATCACTGGCCCAATATCTACCATGTTTTGCCAGCCAGAGATCGAGGTTGGCACACGAGCGCCATCCTTAGCCCAGAAGCCTTCGGAGTCTTTGGCGTAGCCCTGTCCTTCCATCAACGCATTGGATTTCTCCAGGTTGAACTCCATGGTGGGATACTTCTCCAACAAGGGTTGTGCCGCCTCGAAGAAAGGTTCCAGCGGCGCATAGCGAGGGAAAGGAAGTGGGGTCAATATACCGGATCCCTCCAAAGCCACATCCAACATCTGCTCGCGGTCAATCGCATAGCTGATAGCCCAGCGCATTTCTTTGCTTGTGAAGGGGCCATCTTCGTGGTTGAACCACATTGAGGTGGGCCACCAGTCTACATAGCCATAAGGAAGGTCACGCCCGGTATGGGTGATAATGTTCGGGTTTTGAGTAACTGCCTGACCAATGGTCGTGGCGGTTAGACCGCACGAATCGATCTCGTTATTGACCACCTGCTGCACTGCGCGTGTAGCATCGCTAAAGGGGATGAAGATCATGCGCTCAACGGCAGGTAGATTGGCAAAGCCAGTCGTGGCAGCCCACCAGTCGTCACGCAGGTCCATAATCTTTTGACTGGTCGTCCACTCGACAATTTGGTACGGACCCGTGCCAACTGCCCCACCAGTCTCTGCATCATAGCCACGGAAGGCGAGTACATCCTCTTGGTCCCTGAAGATATGTTCAGGAACAATCTTGATGCCTGTGTCAAACTTGAAGGAGAGATGGCTGAACATGAAGCGCGGTCGCGGGTCATTGAAGACAATCGTGACCGTCAGATCATCCGCAGCGCTCACTTCGCTAATCCACGCTGCCGCTTCAGCAGAGTACTGAAGTATTGGCGCATTGTCCTTCAACATATTCAGAGTAAAGACCACATCTCGGGAGGTGAAGGGTGTGCCATCGTTCCAGGTCACGCCCTCACGCAAGTTAACAACCAACTCAGTGAAATCCTCATTGTACTGATAGCTTGTCGCTAGCCACGGGACCTCTTCGTCAGCAAATGCTGAATAGTAGTAGAGTGGCTCATAGAGAGCATTGTTGCCCATCTGATGGGAGAAGCCCGTAGCATACGGATTGGCGATGCCAACATCCGTAAACTGAGTTCCATCGCCACCAAAGACAAAGATCATGGAATCTTCGCGGGCAATTTGTTCCAACCCACTTGCGACTGCTTCAACAGCCGTCCCGGCAGCGCCAGCCGCAGGGGTTGTCCCAGCTTCCGTAGCGGCGGGGATGGGTTGCGTACCACAAGCTGTGGCTAGCACGCCCACGGCTGTTATGCCTGAGAGTCGCAGAAAATCGCGACGATTGACATTGCTCATTCAGTTCTCCTTACAAATCTACAAAAACGAATCTACAAAGAAGGGGCCGTAGAGCGTAGAATTTTCCACGCTTTCTGATAGATGCGGTCTTAAGAGCGGGAGGGCCGATCTAAACCCCTTTGACACAACAGGTTCAACTAATGCCAGCTATAAATGCTCAAGTCGAACTGACTTGGTCAAGTTTAACAAAGAGAAAGAGCCACTTAGGCCGTCGGTTCCAATCTTTGCAGAATCAAAGGCCACGTCAGATGCCAGAAGGCACCATTGAGATACGGATCATCCTCAGTCGGCCAGCCTGTCCAGTAGGTTGTGTTGTAAGGAATGTGGTGCATAAACTGTTGAATTGGCGCATCAATAAGGTTGTCCAAGAAGATCTCCAAGCCAGCCAGATAAAGATCCATGTAGGCAGGATCATCCTTTGACATGGCAGCCATCTGCTCCAAAATCGCATCATATTCTGCATTCTGGAAGCGCGAGTTGTAGCTCGTTGGTTCGCCGACTGGACGGAAATACTTGCTGTGGTACATATCCATTGTATCGAATGGATCATTGATGCTCCCACCATGCCCGTTGAGCCAAATCTTCTGCGTGCCATCGCTGATGCGCGTGCCATTGTCGGCGGGGGTAATGAACTCCGCCTCAAAGCCTGCATTACGCAATTGTTCGGCAATCACTGGGCCGATGTCAATAAAGACCTGCCAGCCGGAGATGGAGGTTGGCACACGAGCACCATCCTTAGCCCAGAAGCCTTCGGAGTCCTTGGCATAGCCCTGTCCTTCCATCAACGCAGCGGCTTTCTCCAGGTTAAACTCCATGGTGGGATACTTCTCCAACAAGGGTTGTGCGGCCTCGAAGAACGGTTCCAGCGGTGCATAGCGAGGGAAGGGAAGTGGAGTCAGTGTACCGGCACCTTCCAATGCCACATCCAACATCTGCTGACGGTCGATAGAATAGCTGATAGCCCAGCGCATCTCTTTGCTTGTGAAGGGACCATCGGCATGGTTGAACCAAATCGAGGTAGGCCACCAGTCAACGTATCCAAATGGCTCTTCTCGCCCGGTATGGGTAATGATGTTCGGGTTTTGAGCAACAGCCTGACCAATGGTCGTGGCACGTAAGCTTAGAGTCGAATCGACCTCGTTATTGACGACCATTTGCACCATACGCGTGTCATCACTGTAGGGGATAAAGATCATGCGCTCGACGGCAGGCAACTCGGCAAAACCAGTCGTAGAAGCCCACCAGTCATCACGCAGGTCCATGAACTTCTGTGAAGTCGTCCACTCGACAATCTGGTAAGGCCCGGTACCTACAGCACCAGTCTCTGCATCATAGCCACGGAAAGCGAGCACATCCTCTTGGTCTCTGAAGATATGCTCAGGAACAATCTTTAGACCCGTGTCAAACTTGTAAGAGAGATGGCTGAACATGAAGCGCGGTCGCGGGTCGTTGAAGACAATCGTGACCGTCAGATCATCCGCAGCACTAACTTCGCTAATCCACGCTGCGACATCAGGAGAGTACTGAAGTATTGGCGCATTGTCCTTCAACATATTGAGAGTGAAGACCACATCTCGGGAGGTGAAGGGGGTGCCATCATTCCAGGTCACGCCTTCACGCAAGGTGAGGACCAACTCGGTGAAATCCTCATTGTACTGATAGCTTGTCGCTAACCAGGGAATCTCTTCGTCGGCAAATGCGGAGTAGTAGTAGAGCGGCTCATAGAGTGTGTTGTTGCCCATCTGATGGGAGAAGCCAGTAGCATACGGATTGGCAATGCCCACATCCGTAAACTGCGTGCCATCGCCGCCAAAGGTCATGATAAGAGTCCGCTCACGGGCAACGTCTCTCAACCCACTCGCTGCCGCTGGTGCTGCTGCACCAGCGGCAGGGGTTGTCCCAGCTTCCGTGGCGGCGGGGATCGGTTGCGTACCACAGGCTGTGGCTAGCACGCCCATGGCTGTTATGCCTGAGAGTCGCAGAAAATCGCGACGATTGACGTTCAGTTCCTTCATGGGGAGTCTCTCCTTATATTACAACAACCAGTTACAACTCAATAGATTAGTAACATCAGAATTTGCAGTCACGGCAAGTCGAAAACTACCGCAAATACCTTTTCTGGAAGAAGCCAGTGCTAGTCACTAGATTAGGTGAAGAGATACGACTCATGCACAATACGGGGCAGAGCTACTGTGCATATCTAAGCATTGTGCAAAAAAGAACAATTAAGCCACAAAATTTGAGCCGAAAAGCGAGTCACATGCACGGACACATATGAGTACATGTCCCGAGCTTGCAGCACCCATAGGGGTGATTGTCAAGAGCCCCAACTATCTATAAATATGTAGGGAAATAAACTTGATCCGACAATTTCGGCGTCGGCACGAACTAAATCGAGTTAGTCATCGAATCAGTCTTGCCGTAAGGCGGAGAACTAAGCATCTATCAAGCCGAAGTTCAAACGGAAGTTCAAAACGGGCATCAAACTGATAGTGCTATGTAGCGTGAAAATTGTCGTTCAACTTACTTGGCGTTAAAATCAATATATCGCAATTAAAACGTTCTGTCAAAAGATATTCTTCTCCTAAATGCCCTCATCTCTTCAAGGTCCGGCACCGTCAGGATTACCTGAGCGGAAGCATTCTCAACTTAAAAGTGGAAATCTACCTGCGCCATTCCAACGCACCTTCAGCACGATAGGTGGGTTGGCGCGTATGGCCGTTTGGCGAATTCGCTATTACTCTGGTCTTAGCCTGCTTGCACTTCTTGGTGTCATTATTGCCGTGGGGCTTGTCACCAGCGCAGCCTTCTTTTCGCAGGCGGTGGATCAGGTCATGCTCGACCGCGAGCTTGCCGAATATAGCCGGGTTACACAGCGTCCCCCCTTTGCAGCGCGGGTCTTTGCCCCTTCCAGCCCCACTGTTCCCTTTGATCTAGCTCGCGTCGAAGCGTTGGGTGACAATGTGGCGGAGACGATGGCAGCTGAAGTAGGTTTGCCACTAAAGACCATCATCTTGTTAGCAGACAGTGGCAACTTGCGTCTCGCGCCGCCTGAAAATGATACGCGCTATGCCAGTGGCAACAACTTAACCGATGCAGCCCTTATCTACATGACGGGCATTGCCGATCACATTACCGTTATAAATGGTGCGCCCTTTGTTGATGATGCACCGGCAACGGAAATACTTTCTGTTTGGATACACCAAGATTTGGGCGAGCGCTTAGGCGTGCAGATTGGCGACCGCTTCGAGCTTTCCCCCAACAGTGGTGGGCAGTCACTGACCATCAACATTGCGGGGGTATGGAGTCCCACAGACCCCAAATCCTATTTCTGGCTCAATGACCCGAATCAGACCATGAATCAAAAGCTACTGGTGACGCGCGCCGATTATGCTGCGTGGGTTGCGCCAGTGCTAGTTCCTCAAGTTCGCACGGCGACCTGGCAAATCATCTTGGACGAGACAAAGGTTGTCCCGGCACGCGTCCACTTATACAAAGATGGCTTTGACCGTGCCGCTGGCATTATCCCGCGCTACTTGCCCAGCGCACGCATTACCGCCCCCACGCTCTCCTTGGAAAAATTCGTAGGTCAACAGACAGCGTTGACCAGTCTACTTTTGGGATTCAACGTACCAGGACTAGCCTTCCTGCTCTATTTCCTGGTGCTGACCTCGGCGGTCATTGCCTATTGGCAGCGTCGCGAGACATCCCTGTTGCGGAGTCGAGGCATCTCGCGCGGAAGCATCCTCAACTTCACCCTCATTGAAGCAGCCCTGCTCTTCACAGTCGGCGCACCGGCAGGTCTTCTGTTAGGACTGGGGTTGGCGCGCATCATGGGCTATACAGAAAGCTTTTTAGAGTTTGCCCAGCGTGCGCCCTTGCCAGTCTCACTCTATGGCATCAACCTGCCGCTGACCGTCATCACGCTCGGCGTGGTCTTGGTCGCAAAACTGTGGACGACAGCATCCACCTCGCAAGACACGATTGTTACGCAAACACGTGAACATGCACGCCCCACTCGTGGCCCTTTCTGGTATCGTAACTATATTGACCTGCTCCTGATCATCCCCACGGTCTATGCCTATCAACAATTTCTGCAACGTGGCTCGCTGAGTGCCCTGGTGCAAGATCGCCCCGAAGATCTCTATCAAGACCCACTCCTGATTCTGGTGCCGGGTCTCTTCATCATCACCTTTGCGCTCATTGCCATGCGTTTCTTCCCGCTACTCATGCGCCTGCTCGATCTGCTGGCGCGCTGGGCAAGATGGCTTCCAGGTTACCTGGCGCTTCGTCAACTCGGTCGTCAAAGCCATTCCTATATCAACCCCCTCTTGCTCGTCATTGTGTCACTGGCGCTGGGTGTCTATACGCTCTCAATGGCAGCCAGCATGGATCGCTGGCTCGCTGACCGCGTCTATCATCAAGTGGGGGCGGATCTAACCTTCATTCCCTACAGCGAAGGTGAAGCAATGGGACCACCAGAACCCGGTGTGGATTGGGTTCCGCCCATTGACGAATTCAAAACCTTGCCCGGTGTTGATCATGCCGCGCGTGTGGGAAGATACCAATCGGCAATATTCCTACCGGGCGGTGCAGGTCGCAACCAGATCGACGCGACCTTTCTTGCCATTGACCGCTTAGACTTTCCCCTCACCGCCTGGTTCCGCAATGACTACGCACGTGAATCAATGGGCGGCTTAATGAACAGGCTGGCGCAAATGTCCGATGGCATCTTAGTCAGCCAAGAATTTTTGGATCAACAAGCACTCACTGTTGGCGACCGCCTCTCGCTGTTGGTGATTCCCGATTTCGGTCTCTCCATTCGTGAACAATTCACCATTGTCGGCGTCTACACCTACTTTCCCACCGCCGAAGCCGAGCCCGTGGTGATTGTAGGCAACATGGAACATATTATCTCCTTCTTCGGCGTCACAATGCCCCACCGCGTTTGGATGCGGCTTACCCCCGAGGCAGACCCGGATACAATTGCCGCCGCAGTCACTACCACGGGGATTGAGGCAGTGGAAATGCAAACTGCGTCCGAAATTCTGGGCAGCGAACAAGCTGTGATGGAACGTGTGGGGGTCTTTGGCACATTGACTGTCAGTTTCCTAGCTGCCACCCTGATGGCGGGCTTGGGCCTACTCACCTACAGTTACGCATCGCTACACGAAAGGCTTTATCAATTCTCTGTCCTGCGCGCCATTGGCTTACGCCGTGTCGAGATAGTGGGTCAGGTTGGGCTTGAATACATTGTTCTCACTGCTTATGGCGCGGTGGCAGGTGTGCTCTGTGGTATTGCAGCAGCGTGGCTCTTTGTGCCCTTCTTTCGCATCACTGCGGGTGCAGGTGCGCCTCTGCCGCCGCTCATACCCATCATTGCACAAAACGAGATTATCCCCCTTGCAATTGTCTTTAGCATTGTGATGGTTATTTTAGAGCTAATCATCATCTCTTCTGCCTTCTATACTCGTCTATTCGAAGCCTTGCGTATGGGACATCAGGGATAAAGGCATCTACTCTTGCGATCTTCAATGCGAGATCAACCCGAACAGAGCGAGAGGAGCCAGAGCGCTGCTTGACAAATCCTCGACCCCGACATACCATATTCGTGTCAATTTGACGATAAGATTTGACCAGTAGATTCCGATCTGACTCTACCTACCGGCAACCTTTTGTCGGCAAGGTAGGCAGCCTATACAGATCCAGACCGACAAGGAAACCTGTGAGCGAAAGCCAATCTCTACGCCCCACTGCTGGACCTTACAGCTATGATTACCCGCGACCGGCAGTCACGGTCGATATTATCCTCTTTACCTTTTATGATAATCAGCTCAAGGCTCTCTTGGTGCGGCGCAAGCAGCCCCCCTTCGCCGGAAAGTGGGCATTGCCCGGTGGCTTTGTTCACATTGACGAAGAGTTAGAAGAAGCGGCTCGTCGCGAATTAAGCGAAGAGACGCATGTCAAGGATATTTATCTAGAGCAGCTCTACACCTTTGGCGAACCAGACCGTGACCCACGCGGCCGCGTGATTACAGTCGCCTACTTCGCCCTTCTTAGCATTGATCAAGCTGAAAGCCAACAAATTCAAGGGGCGTCCGATGCCGATGAAGCCGCATGGTGGGATGTTTATGCGCTGCCACCGCTCGCCTTTGACCATGACCGTGTGATCACCTATGGGTTGCAACGGCTGCGTTGGAAGCTAGAATGGACAGCCTTAGGCTTCTTGCTTCTACCAGAGGAATTTACCCTCTCCGAACTGCAAAAGGTCTATGAGACCGTCCTCAACGAGCCATTGGACAAACGCAATTTTCGGCGCAAAATGCTGGCAACCGATGTATTAGAAGAGACCGGCAATTTGCGCGAAGGCGATCATCGCCCTGCCAAGCTCTATCGTTTTACAGCAACCGCCATTGAGTTGGAACAAGCGCGCCGCCGTTTCCCCTAAGCTTTAACCTCACATTCTCACTTCTCATCATCTCCTCCTCATTTCTTCGGTACTTCATGCCAGAAACCTCTGGCGCGCCTGCACATTTTCCCTCGCAAAATGATTATGTAAGCTTCTTAACATATCGGAAACATAATATTCTCGTCATACCTACTACAGAATGGTAATTTGCCAACTTTTATGGGAGGGGACGATTGCGTTTGAAGACAAAGCAACAAAAGTGGGTACAATCACAGGCTGAACCTGAGCGCCCAACTCATTACCCAGAGTACATTTATGGGTTACATGAGTCTGGTGGTGAGAAATTTATGCTTCAAGCAGAACGGCGCGGCTGGATCTTGGAGTTAGCTGCAATTGGTCTGGATGGGAAGAGTACCCCCGCCGACTTTTCGAAGTTAGCTGATGCGGGATTGGGTGTTATGGTGCGCATCAACCACGGCTATGGGAGCACAGGCACGTTGCCCACCCCCGACCTCTATCCCGAGTTTGCTGCTGCGTGCGCCACCTATGTTCAACGTTCAAGCGGCTGTCGTATCTGGATCATCGGCAACGAGCCGAATCATCAAGACGAGCGACCCAACCACCGTCCAATCGTGCCCCACGAGTATGCAAAAGCCTATCAACTTTGCCGTAACGCAATTCGCGCACTGCCGGGGCATGAGCAAGATCAAGTTCTCGTGGCAGGCCCTGCACCGTGGAATGCCACAACCACCTATCCAGGCAATGAAAAAGGTGATTGGGTACGCTACTTTGTGCATACCTTGATGATGCTAGATGATGACGGCTGTGATGGTATCTCGCTGCACACTTATACCCATGATCTAGATGTGAACCAGGTTAACGGCGACTTCTTTCACGAAGCGCATGGCTACACCCATTTGCGTAACGAGTTCCGCTCCTATCGCGATTTCATGAATGCCATCCCCGACCGCTTCCGCCACCTGCCCGTCTTTATCACCGAGGCTGACCCCTCGACACGCAGTATTGGCTGGAACCCTGGTCATAATGTCGGATGGGTACGCGCTGCCTATCGTGAAATTGCTACCTGGAACAGCAATCCAAACCATCAGCCCATTCTGTCACTGCTACTCTATCGCTGGCCCCAGGTTCCCGACCAACCAGAATGGTCGATCTCGAATCGCGCCGGCATTGTCGAAGACTTTATCCAGGCGCTTGAAGCCGAACCCGCAGAGGACTATCGCATCCCCCTACCACGCAAAGTAGAGCCGCGAGTGGTACTAGAACCCGGTGTGTTGCTCAAAAAGCAAGAGCAGTGGGACGGCATGGTTGTCTCCCCCTTGGGTCTTAATCAACGCACAGGGCCAACAACTGAACATGCCATCCTCCAACTGTTACCCAACGACACCGCGGTGAAAGTAGTCGGCGAATTAGACGACTGGCTCTATGTCAATGCGATGGGTAAATTGGGCTATGTCAGCCGCAACTTTATCCAGCATCAGCGCATCGGTGGCTATATGCCACTGGTACTTACACCAGGCAAAAAGCATACCTTCTTGCGCGAACGCAAAGAATTGCAGGAGGCACCGCTTGCCCCAGAGGATGCCGAAAAATTCACGCTGAACCCAGACACGGCAAGTTGGACTCAAAAGGCAGTTGCCACCGCGTGGAATGAATTTGGCTCGTTGGTCAATCGCATTGCCCAACTGCTTGAGATTGATCCGGCGGTTGCACTAGCACTCCTAGCCATTGAATCTGGAGGACACGCCTTTAGCGAAGATGGACGCATGTTAGTCCGCTTTGAGCCTCATATCTTCTTCGAAGAATGGGGGAAACTCGACCCGGAACGCTTTGCCCAACACTTTCGCTTCCGCTTGGATCAGCCCTGGCAGGATCACCAGTGGCGACTGGGTGGCAATCAGGAATGGCGCAACTTTCACGGCAACCAACGTGCGGAGTGGGAAGTTCTTGAGTTTGCCCGCAACAGCATGGCACCCGAAGCTGCGTTGCGATCCACCAGCATGGGTGCGCCCCAGATCATGGGCTTCAACCACGAACTCATTGGCTACCCCTCAGCCCAAGCTATGTTTGAGGCATTTTCGACCAGCGCCCACGCCCAAATTATCGGACTCTTTGACTTTGTCAAGGTAGACCCGATCCGGCTCAACGCGCTACGAACAGGAGATTTCATGACCTTTGCCAATAGCTATAACGGCAGTGGGCAAGCGGCCCTCTATGCCTCGCTCATTCAGGATGGCGTCAATGCTTTCAACAGCTTGCGCACCGCTACCAGCATGGCAGACACACAACCAGAGCCGATACCAGAACCCGTACCAAATCCTGAAGAAGAGCCACAAGGAGAACCAGAAGGAGATCATGAGAATGAGGGTGCGCCACGGCTACCCGCCCCCTCAATCCCAGGCAATCTCGCGGAAATCGATCCAGAACTCTATGCAGCATGGCGCAAGCATGTAGTCGCTGGCTTCACCAACAATCAAGAGATGTTCGAGCGCCTTGTTGAAGCCTTCATGGGGCCTTACCACACCACTGTACTTCTCTACCGCCTAACCTTTGCGGTGGGAATGCTCTCCTTTGTGGCGGCGGTGGTACTCAGTCTCTATACAGGCCAAATCTTGTTTGGTGTCGTCTTTGGGGGCGTCGGCGTCTCAGCCTTCCTCAGCTACTTCATGAGCCGCCCGCTACGTGCGCTGGAAGAGAATCTCAACTTTATCACCTGGCTGGGAGTCATCTATAACAGCTATTGGACGCGGCTGGTCTATGCCATGAATATGGATACCGTCCAGCAAGATGTCACCTCCATCACCGATGATTTCACCAGGCAGATGAAAGAGTTGATCGATACGAACGCATCTCTCAATAAAGATCGACCAGGGCTTCGCTAGACCCATTTAGTTCACTTCTTGCTACAGAACCGGGGATGATTCTACCCCCGGTTTTTGTTTGCCTCTTTTCTGTTTAGCCGGTTCCCATTTAGCCATTTCTGTTGGGTCGCCCCTCTCATTGTTGCACCCTGCGCCAAGCGTGCGGTATAAATGAAGTCATGATAAGTCCTGACCTCAACTCGACGCCTCTCACCATGAGCCGCATCACCAAGACATGGTGGCCCCTGGCTGCCGGTTGGATTCTGATGACGGTAGAAATCCCGTTTATTAGTGCGATCATTGCCCGCCAGCCCTCCCCCCAAATCAACCTAGCCGCTTGGGGGCTTGTCTTTTCTGTCTCACTCATCTTGGCCTCACCCGCCATGATGATCCTCAGCGCCTCCACAGCCCTAAGTCGCGACTGGCCTAGCTTCAAGCAAGTCGAGCGCTATACATGGGCGATTACCTTCTTGCTAACAATACTTCATATCCTGCTTGCCTTTACGCCTTTATTTGATTTTGTAGTCATTAATATTCTGGCTGCGCCCAAAGAAATTATTGAACCAGCCCGCTTGGGCATTGTGATCATGTTGCCCTACATCGCATCACTTGCCTACCGGCGCTTTAACTATGGTGTTCTCATTCGGTTTCAACATACGCGCTCTGTAACACTGGGCGCAATGGTACGCTTACTCGCTGATGTGTGTTGTGTAGGCATTCTCTATCTGCTCAATGTCCAAGATGGCGTCATTATTGCCACCTCCACCTTTATGAGTGGCATCGTGGTTGAAGCCATTTATTCTGGTATACGGATTCGGCCTGTACTACATGAGCTGCGCGCAGCACCCCAAACCAACCAAATCATCACATTGGGCAGCTTTTCCAAGTTCTACATTCCGCTGGTCATGACTTCGCTGCTGATGATTCTCGTGCAACCAATGGGTACAGCCGCCCTCAGCCGTATGGACAAACCGCTGGAATCACTGGCAGTTTGGCCTGTAATCTACAGCTTGATCATTCTGTGGACGAGTGCAGGAACGGCTTTTACCGAAACGGTGGTCATCCTGCTTGATGAACCGCGCGCGGTCACCGCATTGCACAACTTCACCATACGCATGGCAACCATCATGGTCGGCTTGTTGCTCTTGATGAATGTCACGCCGCTGGCAAAAATGTGGTTTGAGAACATCGCTTCACTGCCACCAGAGATGGCTCCGATTGCCAGTTGGTCACTTTGGATGGGACTGCTCTTGCCAGGGCTGGCTTTTCTCCAAAGCTGGTATACGGGGACGCTGGTCAACCTGCGCCAGACGCGCGGCATTACCGAGTCGGTTGCAGCCTCGCTACTCGTTCATGGTGGAATTCTTTATGCAGGTGTACTTTGGGGCCAAGCACCGGGGATTTATGTGGGCATTATCGGCCTGGTAGCCGGTCATCTGGCACGCACCCTCTGGCTGTGGGTTCGCACGCGCAACGCCATGCGTAGCCTGCGCGCAGAAGAAGCCATCAGCTCACCGATCCGTGCCGTAGAAGTCTAGTCCGATCACTCGGACACCCATACAAGCATAAAGCCAGATAAGCACAAAGAAAGAGCGGAGCAATGGCAAAACGGGTGGCAATTGTAACAGGGGCAGCGCGTGGAATCGGCAAAGCCATCGCGGCACGATTGGTGCGTGATGGCTTCACCGTTGTCGTCGC
Source organism: Anaerolineae bacterium (assembly GCA_038324715.1). GTDB lineage: Bacteria > Chloroflexota > Anaerolineae > Caldilineales > Caldilineaceae > QEUY01. The sequence continues at coordinate 14,691 of JBBQIG010000011.1, forward strand.
GGATCTAAATTTGCCAGAGGCTCAGGAGACAAGCGCACAGCTTGCAAAGGCGGATGGCGACAAAGCCATTGCCATGCACCTAGATGTCACAGATTCCGCCAGTGTGCGTCAGATGGTCGAAACGGTGCTGGCAGACGAAGGGCAGATTGACGTGCTGGTCAACAACGCTGGCATTGGTGGATCAACAGGGCCTGTCACCGATCTCGCTGAGGAGGATTGGCAGCAGGTGATGGCGGTGAACCTGACCGGCGTCTTTTTGTGTGCCAAGGCAGTACTACCCGCCATGATAGAACGTGGCTCCGGGCGAATCGTCAATATTGCCTCCATTGCGGGCAAAGAAGGCAATCCCATGCTCGCGGCTTACTCAACCTCCAAAGCGGGAGTCATTGGCTTCACCAAATCAATTGCCAAAGAAGTCGTCACAAAGGGCATCTTCATCAACTGCGTCACGCCCGCTGTCATCGAAACAGACATGCTCAGTGACTTCACAGAAGAAGCCATCGCCTACATGAAAACCAAAATCCCCATGGGGCGTATCGGGCAGCCAGAGGAAGTAGCGGCGCTGGTTTCTTGGCTTGCCTCAGAAGAATGCACCTTCTCCACAGGAGCCGTCTTCGACATCAGCGGTGGACGCGCAACCTACTAATCTCCACTCAACTCGCCGCACTCCTTCCTTGGAGCTTGAAGTTCCGAGGAAGGTTTTTCAAAGACAATTACGGGGCTTCTGGCTGCTCAACAGGTGCATCACCCACGTACTGACTTTCAACGGACTCTGCCAAGTGCATCATCGCATCAAAACGCCCTTGAATCTCCGAATCAGCAGTTCCCGCTTCCAAATCCAGGCGTAGTTGCTCCATTTCTGCATCAAAGGTTTCCTGGGCTTCGGGACTACATAACTGACCTGTGTGCCTATACTGCTCCAACTCCGCTTCTCTTTCAGGAGAGCCAATTGAAGCTACAAATCCAAACCCATGGATAAGTGGATGCTGTGGCAGATCGGTAGAAACGGTAACTAACGGTGTGTATAAAACAATCATGGCGTCACGGCAAAAGTATTGAGCTTCGGGAAACAGCACACTTACAACAACACTAGAACCAACCTCGCGGCAGATGCCAACTGACCGTGCAGCACATACTTCTTGTGCAGTTATGCCACCAAAGCCATAATCGTCCGTAAACCAACCGCCGCGCGCCTCGCTAAAATTTTTGCTAAGTCCACCAGCATCTGCGAGAAGTTCCGCGTTTGCAAAAAAATACTTGTAACTATACCCAGAGATTCCTCCCTGCCTAAGTTGTGTATAACTGATACTCCCCATAAAGCTCGGATAGCTGAAAGTCATATCGAGCAATTCGTCATAGCAATCGATGAACTCTGTATTTGGTACGCAGATAAGGAGTGGAGCCGCGGGGACTGAAGTTGCGCCTGGTGTTCCAAATTGTGGAGACGGAAGTTGAAAAGGTGTGGGTGTAGGTGATGGGAGTGGTGTGGGGGTGCTGGTCGGCACGAGTACAATGGGAGAGTCAGGCCCCTGAACTATCGAAGTAGGTTCCTGGGGGCCAGCTACCACAGATATACTCACGGCAGTAGCAGGTATCGCAGCGTCATTCTTTTGTGAACGGTTGCAACTGGCAAGTAAGCCGATGAGAACGATAAACAGCATAGAATCACGCCAACGCATATTTGTGTCCCTTACTGCTAAGTCGAACTAGGAGGATTAGAATTCGTACTTCAGGCCCATCATACTTCCCGCAAGAAGCTGGTCAATCCCAAAAGTCTGAGACCCATTCATCATTCTCATTGAGGTCATGATCGTCAATTGCATAATCCACAGGTGTATCTTGTTGAGTGATATCTTGCTCAGTTGCATCGTGCGCAACTGCATCATGCAAAAATGTCTCAGCGCCCTCTGCTGAATCAACGGGAGTAATCTCCACAGCCTTCGCCTCAACTTCACGATCCAAAACCCTACGCCCCAAATGGTTAAGCAAAACGTCAGGTCGATTCGTGCTAACGCCATCCACACCCAACGCAATCATTGCTTGCTGTTCGCGCCAAGTGTCTGGATTCCAAGCGAGCACTTCCAGTCCCGCTTCGTAGGCGGCATGCACGATACGAAAATTGAGGTTGGCATAATGCACTTGAATGCCAACTGCCCCCATCTCCACCGCACGCGCGAAATCAAATTCGCTAGGGTTGGGCAAGATCGCCCCCAAGCGGTACTGATCACCCATTGCCCGCACAGTGGCAAGCCGATCCAGTGCAAACGAAGTAAAAGTAACCTCCTCCTCCATCCCTTGCGCCTTCACCGCCTCAACCGCAGCTTGCTCCACACCGATGCCCTTCAATTCAATCAGTAAATGCACCTCGCCACGTACAGTCTCCAACACCTCATCCAGTGTAGGAACTTGCTCGCCTTCCCCAGCGTCTAGCATGCGGATGCGCGCAGCCATCAAATCGCGCAGCGCGCCATGTCCATTGGTGGTGCGGTTTACTGTAGTATCGTGCATTACCACTAACTGCTTGTCGCGGCTCAAATGCACATCACATTCCACGTAATCCACACCTAAATCAATGGCATAGCAAAAGCCCTTGATGGTATTTTCGGGTACAAGCCCTGCCGCACCCCGATGCCCCACCACATAGACCATACGCTTCGCTACCTTTCCCTCTTTAACGCCCTAGGCAATTTTATTGGCAGAAGCTACAAGTAAGGCGTCACCAACGCACGTTCCGCATCCAGCCCTGCCCACTCATCCGCATCTGGTCCATCATAGATCAACGTGTAGGCTCCTGCATGCGTTGCTGCCCGTGTCAACTCCAAACAGCGCACAAAATCTTCTTGATCCAAGCTACCATCTGCTTCAAAATGACACTTGGCATGAAAGGACTCAGCGCGGGGCATAATCTGGGCAAGATCCTCATACTTTCCCTCACCACGCCAATTGCCAAAATCCACGCACAAGCCCAACCGCCCATCCAGCGCATCCAACACCTGCAACACTTGTGCGGGAGATGCCATCAGACCCAGCCAGTTCTCCGTGGTCAAGCGTAAGCCCAACGCTTCTGCCCGATCCGCCAAGACGCTCAAGCCCTTGATGCTCGTTGCTACCGTCTCTGGGGTTGATTCCATCTTCCCTGCAATCACGCGGGTGCGTTCAACGCCCAACTCAGCAGCAAGCTCCAGCCAGCCAGAGATCCATTGCAAATCGCGCTCGCCATGCACGGGATCGACAATGTCACCCCCGTCAATCAAGAGCGTAAAGGGTTCCACCCCTGCATCCGCCATGGACCCACGCACTTCGCGCAGATAGCCACGATCTTGACTCGCCAAATGGAAGTGGCAAATCTCCAGCGTATGAAGTCCAAAGTCGGCTAGCTTTGCGGGTAGCTCCACAAGCGGCAACCCTTGTTGCGTGGTTGCAGGCATTCCTTGGCCTGGGCCATACGCGGACGGTCGCCCCAATGTTCGATGCAAACTCCATGTTGAAACCGATAGACGACGAGCATTATTCTCTTTCACCTGATCTCCCATTCTCTGCATATCCCATTTCTCTGCCATGTTGCGAATTCTACTTGATCATGCAAACCGGCACACCTGCTCCTTCACAAAACAGACTGCGAAGTAAGTTCTGCTAGGAGGCTGCCGCCACCGCTAAACGGCCATTTGCACGCGTCTGAAACCAGGCAAATGCCAAGCTGACCACTAAGGCAATCAAGGCACACCAGATCATCACTTCTTGAATATCAAGGTGCAATTGATCAACCGCCAGCCCAGCCCATATCACCGAAATCGACTGCGTGAGCGTCAACGCCGCAAACTCAAAGGCAAAGACCCGTCCTCGATACTCATTATCGACAATGCGTTGCAGAATTGCTGCCGAGAAGACCCACAGCGAACCAGTGCCAAGTGCACGCAGAAAAGATGCGCCCAGTACCCAGTTAAGTGATGGCGCAAAGCCCAAACCTAATATGCCCAAGCTTAATGCAAAAAAGCCAAGTAGAATCGCCCACAACTGCAAGCGCAGTTCCCGACCCAACCAGCGACCCACAAATAGCGGCCCCAGCCCCGTACCCAACCCCACCGCGGCATAGACCAGCCCCAATGCCAGTGTGCCATTGCCATTGAGTGGGAAAACATCCTGGGCAAGCGGAATCTCTATCACGTTAACCGCGCCCCACGTCAATGCGCCGCCAGCCTTGACCAGGGCGATCACCAGGATAAACGGGCGCGCCCGAAGATAGCTCATGCCCGCAACAAATTGGAAAAAGCCTCCTTGTGGAGCAAGTCCACCCGCCACAGGGCTTGCCCGTCCACTGGTTGTAATACGACCCACAAACCATGCCGCCAACAAAAAGGTGAATCCATCAATCACGAAGGCAGCAGTTAAGCCAAAGGCAGCAGCCGTGACGCCACCCAATAATGCGCCAAAGGCCAACATCGTGCTCCATGTAAAGCCATCCAGCGCGTTGGCAACAACCAAATCTTCAGGCTCGACAATGTTCGAGAGCAATGCCGAATGCGCCGGTGTGTAGAGCGAACTCAGCACAAATTGCACCACTGTCAGTACATAGAGCAACCAGATATGTTCGGGTCTACGGATGAGCAAGAAGCAGAGCACGGTGATTGCCCGCAGCACATCCGTGGCAATCATAATGGCGCGCCGTTCATAACGATCAGCAAAGACCCCGGCAATCGGACTCATCACAAAGACGGGCAGCAGCCTTGCCAAAAACAGATAGGAGATTGCAGTTCCTGCGCCAGTTAACTGTGTGATCAGCGTAGCCGATGCCAACAGGTTAAACCAATCCCCCAAATTGCTAACTACGCGTGCCAACCACAGATTGCGATAATTCGCATTGCGCCGCAACAACGAAATATACTCGTTCATAGCCTGCTTCGTTCCAACATAAAAGGTTTATTGTGAATCTTGATTTGGCGGCGACGTTGATGTGCCGCGACCTTGATCATGACGTTGTCTACGACTTTGCCCACGCAACTGGCGCAGGGTAGAGAGCAGGCGTGGCACTGCCTCTCGATAGAGCCAGAAGAGCTGCGGCTGGCGCACATAATCCCATGCGCCAATGTGAGCTTCAAAACTGGCACCAAAGCCCTGTTTAAACTGCCATACGCCTTGCATCGAATCGTCAGGGTCATCAATATGGGTCGGCGCGCCCCACCAATCATAGAGTACGCATCCATGCGCCTTTGCCCAACGCATCGCTTCCCATTGCAACAGATAGTTGGGCATATCGCGCCGCCGCTGTTCACTGCTTGCGCCATAGAAATACCATGCTCGATCACCATAGCGCAGAACAAAGATCCCTGCTACGGGCTTGCTCTCCTCTGCATGTTCTGCCAAGAGCAAGGCCCCACCCGCCGGGTTTGTCTCATCTTGCTCGGCAGCGAGATAACTCTCCCACGTGGTGCGGTAATATGCGAAGGGACGAATCAAGAAACCGTCGCGCAGACCCGTTTCCTTGTAAAGTTCATAAAAATCCATCAACTTATCTGGTGTGCCAGGTCGCACGGCAATCCCGCGTCTCTGCGCCAAGCGAATATTGTAGCGCCACTT
>JBBQIG010000012.1:0-19753 GCA_038324715.1 Anaerolineae bacterium
GGGCATAGTAGAATTTGCAGATCCCTTCCTTGGAGCTCCAAGCTCCGAGGAAGGTCAAAAAGTCTCCACAACCAACTAACTAAGTCCATACTCAACTATTTTCATGCCAACTATCTCTTGCTAACTTTACCTCCACTCTGCATTGCTGCCCATGTTCTGATTGATAACCGCTATCGATCCTGAGTCGCTACTCCACCCCATTTGCAGTATGATTAGGAATTGTTGACTCTTCGCTCCGACCACGAAGCGATTTAACTCTGGTTCAACCGCACCATGAGAACCCCAAACTGAGAAAGGTCTCTAGTTTCGTTATGCTCTCTACTCAGGAATGGATCCTGATTGCGATTATCATCGTGACCCTAGGCACCATTATTTTCAACCTGCTGCGCCCCGATCTTATTGCCATCCTCGTATTGGCGATCTTACCCATCACGGGTCTTATCACCTATCAAGAAGCTCTTTCAGGCTTTAGCCGTTCCGTCGTTATCACGATCATCGGTCTCTTTATCATCACGCAAGCGCTGGAAGACACGGGGGTCGTCCAGTGGATTGCCGGACGCATGAAGCAGATTGGCGCAGGTTCCGAAATGCGCCTCATCCTACTCTTTATGAGCGTGGGGGCTGCGCTCTCTTTAGTTATGAACAATATTGCTGCCGGGGCTGTGCTCTTGCCAGCCGCGGTGCAAGTGGGTCGTGAATCCAACGTGCCCCCTTCCAAGCTACTCATTCCCCTGTCGTTTGGAACGCTGATGGGTGGCATGGCAACTTACTTCACCACAGCCAATATTATTCTCAGCGGTGTCTTGCGCGATCAACAGCAGGATGGGCTAAATATGCTTGATTTTTTGCCCACGGGCGGCGTCATTGTCATCGCGGGGATAGCTTTTATTGCGCTGATCGGTCGCCGGCTCCTGCCCAGTCGTGAATCAGTAGGACAGAGTGCCAGTCCCTATTTGCTGGCGCGCAGTTTAACCGAAATGTATCAAATCCACGAACAACTTTGGGAACTACGCGTCCTCCCCACTTCGCATCTGGTGGGCGTTTCGTTGGGACAGAGCAGAATTGGTGAAGAGTTAGGGCTGACGGTCATTGCCATCTGGAGAGGTCACAACGCCATTCTCAATCCTCATCCGGCTGAGACGATTCAAGCAGATGATTATTTGGTTCTATTAGGCTTGGAAGACCGCGTTCGACAGCTGGCGGCATCATGGCAGATGGAGATTGGACGCTCAAAGGCACGCCCGACAGAGCAGGACGGGGAAGCCAACTATTTTGTGGATTTAGCAGAGGTGATTATTCCACCGCGCTCCAATGTGCTTGGCAAGTCACTTGCAGAACTTAATTTCCGCAACACCTACCGCCTCACTGGCGTTGCGCTCTGGCGCGAGGGACTCAGCTTTCGCAGCGATGTGGGTACAATTCCTTTGGAGCCAGGAGATGCCTTGTTGATGGTAGGTGCGCCAGCGCACATCAAAGTCTTGACTAATGATCGCAATTTTCTAGTGCTGCAAAGCACCCACACCTCGCGCCCCCCTCTGCCGCAAAAGGCCGGGTGGACGCTCATTATCACTGCCCTGGTACTGCTAGCTTCTATCATTGAAATTTTACCTACCTCTGGAGCCATGATGCTGGGTGTCGCAGCCCTGGCGCTCACGGGTTGTATTAACTTGGATGATGCCTACCGCGGCATTGGCTGGCGCGTGATCTTCTTGGTTGCAGGAATGTTGCCCTTGAGCTTAGCCATGACCAATACAGGGCTAGCCGACCGTATTGGTCAGGCACTGGTGACGACTATCACTCCTTTTGGCCCGTTGGCCCTGGTGGCAGGCCTTTTTCTGCTCACAATGCTTGTGACGCAAGTGATTGGGGGACAGGTCACCGCGCTCATTCTTGGCCCAATTGCCATCACAGCCGCTCTCCAAAGTCAGGTAAACCCACAGGCGATGGCTGTTGCCGTGGCAATTGCTTGCTCGGCGGCTTTCCTAACTCCCACTGCCCACCCGGTCAATGTGTTGATAATGGGACCGGGCAATTACACCGCACGCGATTTTCTGAAGGTCGGGTCAGGGATGTTGATAGTCTCCTTCGTTGCACTTCTGATTGGGCTGAAGGTCTTCTGGAACATCTAGCGGCGATTCACAACCGAATCCTACCAATCACAAACAAGCGCGAAATCGGTTTAGCGGACAGATAGACAAGCCACCCATGAACGTGGGTGGCTTGTCTGCTTATCAGAGGGAATTAGCGATTCACAAATGGAAAACAGTGTCGCTCCATGTTTAGCAGAATCGTTACGGTAGCCGTGTTCTCTCCACCCTGTTCATCCGCAATGGTGTCGGTACAAAAATCAAGACGGCACATAAGAATTTCGCTGCCAACGCGTCTGTAGACACTGCCACAGGTTTACTTGGTCATCCTCGGCAACCAGGTTGTCTCATTGACGGGTCTGACCGAAATCGTAAATGTATACGGTTCACTCTCTGCAAAGCCATCCGAAACCCTGTAACTGAACGTCGTATAGGGAAGTCCATTTTGATCAACTTCAGGGGTAAAGACCAACGATGGCAGCACCCCTACCGTAATGGTTTGTGAGAGAGTAATTGGTGTGCCCGCAAAAGCGAGGGAACCAGAAACCGGCAACGTCTCGACCACAATCCCAGCAAAAGCATCTTCATTTGGATCAAAGTAAGGGAAAAGATCGCCCGAGAAGCTAAAGGACTCTTCTTCATCGATGAGAACCGAAACAGGAGCCGACTGCGGTGCATCGTTCGCCACAAACAATGCGAACTCGCCTGGACGATCAATGTCGTAAAGAAGACGCTGGTTCACAACTTCGCGCTGAAGTAGTTTTAACCCTTCACTTGTCCAACTCTGCAATGTTTCATCCCAGCGCAAAAGTTCAACATCGGAGGGATCACGGGTTAGATCGAGCGATCCATAGTCAATTGCAAGCTGCACTGAAAAGGTGAAGACAGAAACCTCACTCAACGCTTCGCCTTCATAGCCTTGCAAGCTAAAACGTATGTTGCTGGCAACCGGCTCGGCTGCAATGCTAGCAACTTCTGCTTCTACTGGCGTGCGAATGAGGATTGTGGGGGATGTAACCTCGCCTGGAAGGATTGTGAGCGTTGTGGTGACAACACCAGCAGACTGTACATCAGTGAACACACGAGAAGATACATCTATGCCATTTGAGATGAGGACAGTTGCACAGGAATCATCACCCACATAGAGCAAATCGGAAAGACGCATGGGGGCATCTTGTTTACTAATGGGAGTGATTTGGAAGAAGCAGAGCGTCCCCGTGGTATCTGTGATAGGCGTAGAATCCTCAAAGTCAGTCTTGGTCTGTTGCTCAATCAAAGTAAGCTCATTGGGTGTGGCACCACCGCGCACATCGTAGGATGCGACTTCGGTTGCGCCATTCCAACTGTAATAGAGCGTGAGGGGGACGGAATCCGTGACAGCAACAAGTGACGGAGCAGACGTGGGAAATCCTTGCCACGGGAACTTAAAGCCTCGATAGCTTAAATTGTTTGGGTCAGAGAATGAAAATTGTAGAGCAACATCACCTTGCGGTGTAAACTCGGTAATCGCCACCGGCTGTCCGAGGTTCGGTAGAACAGCTCCTCCACCCCAACCAATAACTGTATTGCCGTTTGGCAGGCGCTGCATGCTTCCCATAAAAGTGGAATAGGTATCGGGGCTTGTCCTGAATTCTTTCACCAAGGTGGCAGTTAAGTCCGCCTCATTGATCTCATACTCGACGCCCCGTGACCCGCGAATACCCGCGTCTATGAACTGATTCGCATTATCGAAAATGGTAATGTTCCCGTTGGGCAAGCGACGGATGTCATGTTGATAGGAGAAATATATGCCAAGTCCAGGCAACTCTGTATCATTGATAAAAGTAAATTGATTGTTCTTACCTCCTAAACGCCAGATAATTTCACCCGTTGAGCTATCAATCTTCGTGATCTCGCTCATATGCCGGTTGGAGATCAAATAATTACCATCCACATCTAGCTCTATTGCATTGCCGTGAGCATAGTCAACTACGGGCGTGTCCAATGCACGGTAGGTATCCGTAATCAAGAAGTAGTCACGGCTGTTCCATTCGAATAGTACATTCTGGTCTTTATCTATTCTCTGTACCACCAGGTCAACTAATTCTGCGTCTTCTAGCCCTCCAATATCACTTAGGTCGGCAGGCACAAAATCATAAATCATCAACAGTGCATCGCCATTTGGCAAAACCTGTAAGTCATGAACGTCTGTTACAAAGCCATTGCCAGCTGACCAGGTGTTGGTGAGTTGATAACTACTGTCGATGACTTTGAACTCACGGTTGATAACATCGAAGTAAGATAGGGTACCATCCGGCTGTCGCTTGAAGTCATTCCAGGCAACACCAGGTTTTAGTTCATAGTAAATAAGTTGGGCCTTATCATCGACGATCATCAAGCTGTTGTTGTCGAAAGGCCCTCCCCTCTTAAAGTTGGAGACAAAGTAATAGCCTTCACCGAGGCTCTCTGCACCCCTCGTCACGATGATTCGCGGTACAATGTCTGCAACTGTCTTGTAATTTGGCATGAGATAAACATCAGTAAGTGCTGCCGACGCCTGGATCTGTACAGAGGAAGCCTCAATCTGCTCGATCCCCTCCAGTATCCTCTGTAAATCTTCACCGGTAGGGGGTGATATTGTACTCGGCAAATCCGAGCCATCCTCCGATTGGGCTAGACTTGGAGAAACTGTGCCGTTTAATAGACACAGCACGACGACTACCTGCACGGAGGCTGCACATAGGGCTAACAGAATGCGCTTCATCACGCGATCATTCCTTTCAAATTAGAAAGCTATTTGGATGGGGTACTGCACGATACCAGAAAACAGGGTGACAGAGAAATAGAGACAGAAGAAGGCAAAGGCCGTAGATGCAAAATCTACGCGCAACAGAGCAACGACAAGGAACGCGGCGACGCGATGCCCCTAGCGCGCTTATGGACAGTTGGTTGGGGGCAGGATTCTAGGCACAGGAGTGTGGGGATTCGGCTCTTTATCACCAACAGCGGCCCATCAAGCTTGATCTAGGCTTGATTTGGGCTTGGCTTAACGATCTGCTTTCCAGCAGGTGAATCGGGGCGATGCTCTTGACCATTGCGGCTGGCTCTCTATAGAGCTTGCGCTATGCCGATACGACACGCTAGCACAAACTCGACCCATTTGAGCAAATACGCTTCACTTGCGGATTCCTGTATCGGCAATTAAGCGCGCCGCCAGCACGCCCCCGATGAAACCAAACAAGTGTCCCAACCAGGACACCCCCTCGGATCCTGGCAGCACGCCCCAGATCATTCCGCCATAGAGCAGAACTGCGACAATGGCTAGCCCCAGCGCCACCCAACTGCGCTCGAAATAGGCGCGCGCCAAAAGTGCACCGAACAACCCAAAGATAACGCCACTCACCCCCAGATGCACTGTGGATGCGCCGCCAAAGAGCCAAATACCCAGCCCACTGACAAGGACAGAGACGAACACCACGACTACAAAATCGCGCATGTGGCGCAACATCACCAGCCAGCCCAACACGACCAAAGGCAACGTGTTCGCAATGAGATGCCCAAAGCCTACATGCAACCAGGGCGCAACCAGAATCTGCCCCAGCCCATTCCATGTGCGCGGGCGAATCCCTAGCCCGTCAAGGCTGCCGCGCCACAGCAGTTGGTCAATAATCTCCACCAGCCAGAGGATGGCAACAATCGTTGCCAACAACGCAGCATGGCGTCCCAAATGGCGGCTGACACGGGTAACAGGACGTTCATGTCGAAAGGTTGGTAGATGATCGTACATAGAAGTCACTCTCTATAGAAGTCAGAACAGAAGTCAGAACGCAACAAGCAGAACTCGGTATAGAAATTTGCGAACCTTGTGTGGAACTCCCCACGCAGCAGGTATCAAGAGCATACAAGAGAAGAGCATCAAAGAGCATAAAGGTGAAGCTTGGTGCGTACCGCATTTTGCGCTACAATAAGAGTGGAAATCAAACAAAAATAAACAAGACGTAAAAAGCGTGCATCTAACACAGTGACGACCGATAGCAATACCTATAGCAACAATGTAATGGCACGTGGAATAATGGCACAGGGGACCACTATTGGCCTATTCACTGAATGACCTGTATAGCGGGCTACGCTCCGTTATGCGCGTGAATGGGCTGTTGGTGGGTCTGGGTGCCGGATTGCTGATGTTGCTCTTTCCACGCACACTCATCAATGCCATTGGCCTTTATGCAGGCGAAGCACTTTGGCCCTATCGTCTTGTTGGCAGCCTGCTCTTTGCCTTGGGCATCCTGCTCCTGCTCTCTGCCCAAGAACGAGTGGTGAGCACGACCAGCATGCTCACCATGATCATTGCCAATGGGCTGATGGCAGTTGTGCTGATGGTAGGGTATCTACAAGGCGAATTTTCCGAACTAGAAATCTTGGGCCAAATTGGTCTGGTGTTGATCTTCATCATCTGCCTGATTATTGCCATTGTGCCAGTGCGTTATTTGCGCACCGATTATGTCATTTTGTAGAACGACTATTCCTCTGTTTACGCAAGCTATTTTATGTGAGCTTTCCATACAACGATCCATTTTAGTATTCACTTAAAAACAAGACCCTGCACACCCGTTTCGTAAGGATGTTTCATAAGGATTGGGAACATAATTACGGATAAATTGAGTAGGTAGCGCGATGATCTAATCATTCTTCCTCCTCCTTGTGTGCAGGGAGTAACGCTCGCCCAGCGTTACTCCCTGTTTGCATTCTAGGAACCCATTTCATGAGCTTTTTGAAGAAACTTTTTGGCAGTAGCGCCAAGCTTGATGGCGACACGTTGTTGAACTCCAACGACATCAAGCAAGTGGCCCAGCTTGACTTGTTGACGCGCTTTCTTGAGCCACGACCTTTGCATGAGCCTGGCGAGCAACAACGCTGGACGCGCACTCTTCCACAATCCTATCTAGAGACAATCAAGCTCTTTGAAAAAGAAGGTTGGCTGACTCAAACCCCTCAAGGTGCTTATCAGATCACCGCGCAGATGCGGCCCGCGGTGGATGCCTATCAAGAGCGACTGGAACGTGAGAAAGCAGCCATTCTACCCAAGGTACGTGCGGCGTTGGCAAGCAAAGAGACCAGCGAAGCCTTAACCCTGCGCCGTAGCTATGAAGCAAGCTTCCCGCTGGGCGAAGCCGAGTGGACGGGGCCTGAACCGCAAATGAGCCACAGCGCACTCACTCGTCGCATCTTCTTTTTGGAACATTGGTTGTTGGATGGTTTAAGCAAACCCACTGTAGATTGGCTTAAGCTCTATGCTGCCGAGCAACATCTTTGGGGTGCGATTTGGCAACTACCAGAGGCGGAGATTCCCGAAAGTGTACGCGCCGAACTAGCACAGCCCGATATGAGCAGCAGTGAAGCCACCTTTTGGAAAGCCCAACAAGTGGCGCTCTATGTGGATAACCAAGAGACCTGGCAACGCTGCAAAGGCGGCGATCATGTACGCCGCATTGAGATCGTCGGGCCAAACGATGAATACACCTGCGCAACCTGCCGCCCCGTATTGGGCAAAGAGTTCTTGGTAGTACGCGTCCCCGAATTACCCCACCGCGGTTGCACTTCACCACGCGGCTGTCGCTGCCGCTATGAGCCTGTGTTGGAGATGTTGGACGACGCTGAAGTCGCACGCTCTATTTAGAATTTAAGTACAAGTTAGAATTTAAGTACAAGTACAAGTTCAAGAGGTTAGAATTCTGGGTATAGAGTATCCAATTGGGATGAAAGATAACACTCAGCTACTACTTTAGGGGCTAATTTGAAGTCACATCTGTTGAGTATGTTTGCTGGGTTCATGTCCGCTGTTGGAGAACGTCCACGCAGTAAAGCGCATAAAGTAAAACAGACACACTTTACCTTAAAAGGCAGAACACCCCTTTTCCACTAGCGCCCATCCGTGCTATAATCAATTGTTTGGCTATCCTACTTTTTTGAGAACTTTAGCAACTGAGGAACTGCTTTACATGAGCTATGATGGGCGCGTTTATCAGGTGGAGATTGGCGGGTTGAGGCGTGACCTGCCGTTGTTTGAAGTGGCCCCCCAGGTGAAGATCGCCATCTTTAACATGTTGGGGGATACGGAGATCGTGGAACGTGCAGCCGATCTTTTGGCCGCTCAGATGCCCGCCAATGCCCAAGTTATTGTCACGCCCGAAGTAAAGGCTGTGCCTTTGGCCCACGCGGTTTCAATCCGCACAGGCATTCCCTATGTCGTGGCACGCAAGATTCGCAAGCCATACATGGTCAATTGTTTGGAGGCTGACGTGGTGAGTATTACCACTGGCAAACCACAAACGCTTTACCTAGATGGCAAGGATCGCCCGCTTGTAGAAGGCAAAAACGCCATCTTGGTAGATGACGTGATTAGCACAGGCAGCACGCTACGGGGCATGAGGCTCCTCATGCAACACGCCAACGCCACAATTGTCGCGGAAATGGCGGTCTTTACCGAAGGCAATGATGCAGATTGGACTCAGGTAATTGCCTTGGGCCATCTACCAGTATTTACGGATTAAATCAAACTTATGTCTACATGGACCGAAAAATTAGCCAGGGTCGCCAGTCACTTTGACGACCTTGATCGACAGATGTCTGACCCAGAGATTGTTGCCGATTATGGCAGGCTGAACGAGCTTGCGCAAGAACGAAGTAGCTTGCAGGAACTGGTCGAGACCTTTCGGCGTTTTCAACACATCGAACAGCAGATTGAAGAAAACCAACTACTGCTTGAGGATGACAGCGACGCTGATATGCAAGAGCTAGCTGAGTTAGAGCTAGAGCAACTCAACGCCGAACGCGAGACCCTAGAATCACAACTCAAGACTCTGCTTCTGCCCAAGGATCCCAACGATGATAAGAATGTCATCGTGGAAGTGCGCGCGGGAACGGGTGGCGATGAAGCGGCAATCTTTGCAGGCGAACTCTATCGTATGTATGACCGCTGGGCAGAGACGCACCACTATAAAACTGAGTTGCTCAGTGCCAGCGAAAGTGACATGGGCGGCTTTAAGGAAATTGTCTTTGCTGTCAAGGGCAAGGGGGCCTATAGCCGCCTGAAATATGAATCTGGCGTCCATCGTGTGCAACGTGTGCCTGTGACTGAAAGCCAGGGGCGCATCCACACCAGTGCCGCCAGCGTGGCTGTCTTACCCGAAGTTGAGGATTTCGAAGTCGAAGTAAAAGATAACGAAATCCGTATCGACATCTTCCGCAGCAGTGGGCCTGGTGGGCAAAGTGTAAATACCACCGATTCGGCAGTACGTATTACCCACATGCCCTCGGGTATTGTGGTCTCCTGTCAAGATGAGAAAAGCCAGCTTCAAAACAAAATCAAGGCGATGCGTATTCTGCGTTCACGCCTTTATGACCTGGAAGAACAACGTCGGCAAGATGAGACAGGGGCAAACCGGCGCAAGCAGATCGGCTCTGGTGATCGCAGCGAGAAGATCCGCACATACAACTTTCCCCAGAGTCGCGTGACTGACCATCGCGTTAACAAAACGGTATATCGGCTGGATGCAGTCATGAATGGTGATCTCGACGAGTTTATTGATGAATTGTCTGCAACAGACCAAGCAGAACAGTTGCAGACGGTTGGAACCGACACAATGTAGTGTTGTTTCAAGTATTTTTATAACAGCGTTAGCCACTGTGTAACGTTTCAACGGTGCAGCGTTTCGACTGTGCAGTGTTTGCACGCACGGTGGCCTAGGAGGAAACATTGGCTCTTTTGCAAATGGACTTACGACAGTCCGTAGTTTGGAAGTTAGCACCTGGTACACTCGTTGGCCGCGCCCTTGTGGCCGCGGCACAACGACTGGAAGAAGCGGGAATTGATACCGCAAGTTTAGATGCACAGATCATCTTGGCCCATATCTTTGGCAAAGACCGCGGTTGGCTCTTTGCCCACTATGACCAAGCCCTGACGCACGAACAAACAGAGTGCTTTACCGAGCAAGTGGCCCGTCGTGCCGCCGCAGAACCAGTGGCCTATTTAGTGGGCCATCGCGAATTCTATGGCATCGATCTAACGGTTGATCCGCGTGTATTGATCCCGCGCCCCGAAACCGAACTCTTGGTGGATGCGGTGTTGGATCATATCGAATCGCGCGTCAACCAGAACGTTTCGATGGTGGATGTAGGCACCGGCAGTGGTGCCGTTGCGGTGGCTGTAGCCGCCAACTGCTCCAGCATCAACATCTACGCCGTTGACATCTCCGCATCGGCGCTCGAAGTAGCGGCAATGAATATCTCACGTCATGATGCGCGCGGGCAGATCAAGCTGCTCCAGGGTGATCTCTTGGCCCCTCTACCTCACAAGGTAGACATTATTGCCGCCAACCTGCCCTACATTACCAGTGGAGAGTATCCAAACTTAATGGCAGATGTGCGCGACTATGAACCGCGATTGGCCCTTGAGGCAGGGCCGCAAGGACTTGATAGTATCCAGCGGCTGCTTGAACAAGCGCCCGAACACCTCAACCCAGGTGGTGTGCTCTTTCTAGAGATTGGTGCAGACCAGGGGAATGCTGTGGGCCAGTTGATTGAACGTGTGCTGCCCAGTGCGCGCCAAATCAGCATTCGCCAAGATTATCATGGCTATGATCGCCTGGTTGTTATAGGCGTATAAAATATTGTATGCTTAGGATCTTGAAGCTCTGGAGTGCGTGCAACAACAGAATACAATAGAACAAGCTGGCACAGAGAAACCACTCCCACTGGGGTGCTTTGTGCCAGCTTGCATTTACCCCATATCTTGCCACGCAAGGGCGGCGATACAGATGAGAGGTATGGTACACCTGCAAGCCAATGCTTTATCATTTGCGCCGCCCGTGTAAATCGGGCTATACTCTGAGTGGCGTTGCTCGATCTTGTCCAATTTCACTTGATTTGCGCCTAATTAGCGCGCTTTGATACTGTGAATGGGTGATGAGCACCAGCCCCACTGTGACGTGGTTTGCCCATGTACCACGTGTAAGCGGGGAGATTGCATTGAGATTTTGTTTTGAGCAGTTGGTTTGATCTGCTCGGTTTGCTTGCGATCCCATGATGAAGCCCCGCCTGAATGGGCGTATGATTCGAAAGGTATTTCGCGTGACTTCCCGCCCTGATATTGTGCTTTTGGTACTCGACACCCAACGTGCCGACCGTCTCTCAGCTTACGGATATTCTGAGAAAACTTCGCCTAATCTTGACGCTTTTGCAGCGGATGCCACGCTTTTCCGCCATGCCATCTCGCCTGCCCAATGGACAGTGCCGAGTCACTCGTCAATGTTCACGGGTCTCTATCCCTCTGTGCATGGCACTCGGCAATCCTATTCCATTCTGCCCAAAGAAATTCCAACCGTTGCGGAACGCCTAAGTGAAAGTGGCTATTTCACAGCGGCTTTTTGCAACAACCCGCTGGTGGGTGTGGTTGACAATGGGTTGCGTCGAGGCTTTACCAGCTTTCTCAACTATTCTGGATTGTTGACCTCGCGCCCCAACCAAGCGGGCAAAAAGCATGCTCTCTTTGGCAGCTATCGACAATGGTTCAAGCGTCATCTCTCCAGCCGCATCCACGCGTTGCAAGACCGCTTTGCTCGCTCCGACGCCATGCTTGAATTTGCGATGACTACGCCTTTTATGTTGATGATCTGGCAGACTGCCTTGAGTTTTAAGGGCAATACCAGCAAATCGCTCAATGATGCAGCCAAGTTGCTCGTTGACCGCAAAGGAGTGGGCAAAGACAAGCCTGTCTTCACCTTTATCAACTTGATGGGCACGCACATGCCCTTTCATCCCAGCCGTCATCATATTGAGCAATTTGCGCCTGACTTTTTGCACAACAAAGCAGCAAAACGCTATCTGCAACGCTTTAACAGCGATGTGCTAGGTTGGCTTACTCCCATCGGCGCAAGAATGGCAGAGGAGCACCGCGAAATTATCTCCGGCATGTACAACGCCGAGATTGCCACCCAGGATGAACTGTTGGGAGCTTTCTTCGAGAAGCTACGCCGCGCGGGCAAGCTCGATAATACACTCTTTGTCATTGTGGCGGATCATGGTGAACACCTGGGCGAGAAGCATTTTATCGGTCACAATGTCACGCTCTATAATGAACTGACCCATGTCCCCTTGATCATACGCGACGGACGCGGTGACTTCCCGCGCGGGACACAGGTAGAGCACTTGGTCTCCACACGCCGCATCTTTCACACCATTCTTGATGCGGCAGGATTGGCTGAAGATCACGAAGCCATTTATAGCCTTGCTCCCGGCACTGCGCAAAACCCTGCCTCCGACCCCGATCAAGGCGTCGTCTATGCCGAGGCAGTCACACCACAAAATGTGCTCAACATCATCACCAAACATGCACCCGAACTGGTGCAGGAATATCGTTGCGACCAGCCACGCCGCGCCATCTGGCAAGACCGCCACAAACTTATTCTCACCGGCACGGATATGGTTGAACTCTTTGACTATATTGCCGACCCCAATGAGTTGCACAACCTGGCAGCCACCAACCCCGAAATCGTTCAGGCCCAAACCGAACGGCTCAATCACTTCACCCGTCAAGCTGAGGCTGCGGCCCTAACCGCGGGCAAGATCACCCAAACCGAAGATGACAACCTCCGCAGCCGCCTGCGCGCGCTGGGGTATATGGAATAATGAGATAACCGTCATGCAATCACCACTCGATCCTATTCTGCTTCAAATTGGCCCCCTCACATTACGCTGGTATGGCCTAATCATGGTCACCGGCATCTTGCTGGCAGCGTGGGTGGCATCGCGCTATGTGGAGCGCAAAGGCCAAAGCGGGGATGCCATGTGGGATCTTCTGCTGTGGATTCTCATTCCAGGGCTGATTGGCGCACGCCTCTACTATGTCTTCATTCAGTCCCCGCGCGGGCCAGGTGGCTTGGAATACTACCTTGCCAATCCTTGGACTATCCTTCAAATTTGGAGTGGGGGCATCCACATCTTTGGAGCCTTTATCTTTGGGGGGATTGCGGCACTCTACTACACACGCCGCCGTGGATTACCCCGCTGGATCTACCTAGACGGCATCGCGTTGGGGTTACCGTTGGGTCAAGCGGTTGGCCGTTGGGCCAATTTTATCAACCAAGAATTATATGGCCCACCCACAACGCTGCCGTGGGGGTTGCGGATTGATGATGCAGCTCGCATTGCGCCCTATAACAACATGGCGCTCTATCCAGAAAGCACACTCTTCCACCCGCTCTTTCTCTATGAATCACTCTGGAATTTCATCGGCTTTGGGCTGCTCTTCTGGATCTCGCGTCGCTTTGAGAACAGCCTGCGCCCTGGTGATCTCTTCTTGCTCTACATTATTTGGTATCCCCTGGGGCGATTTATGATGGAATTTTTGCGTACCGATTCGTGGTTCTTCCCTGGTACGCCCTTCAATACCGTCCACCTGCTGTCAGCCATCGCCATCATCGCGGCAATTGTGACGCTCGTTGTCCGTCACAGCCGCCCCGCCAAGCTGGTGGAAGCCTAACGCATGTCTTTATCGAGTGCTTCAAAGATGTCAGCATCTAGCCAAGAAGAGCGTCCCTTTGACCTTGTTGTTCTGGATCTAGATGGCACCATTCTCCAGCTTTATCATCATGCACCCGTGAGCGACTATGTAATTTCAACCATTGCGGCGGTTCAGGCCGCGGGCATCCCGGTTGCCATTGCCACAGGACGCACGTTAGATTACGTGCGTGAGCACATTACGCAACTGGGCATCACCACCCCCGTGGTGACAACGCAAGGGGCAGTCATTGGTGACCCAATTACGGGGAAGATTCTGGCACAAACGCCAATAGCCCTGCCCTTGGCTCGAGAAGCGGCAGCATGGCTTGATACCCAACCCTACGTCATTGCCTTTTATTTCAACAACGACGATGACCGCATCCATATCTATCAAAATCGCACAGGTGATGACCCTGAGTTCTTCGACCATGTCTTTGGCTTTCCGCGCACCATACAACCCACCTTTGCCCCTCTGCTAGAAGCAGACGATGCGCGTGCGCCCCTCAAATTTATTATGGTAGAAGATCGCGATCGCTATGGGGTGGACTTGGTGGCAGAGCTTTCAGCGCGCTTTAGTCCAGGCATGACCATCACCCGCACCCATCCACGGCTGGTGGAAGGCACAGCGCATGGTGTGGACAAGGGATTGGGCGTGCGCCATTTGTGTGAATTGCTCAACATCGATCCACAACGGGTTCTCGCCATTGGCGATAGCGACAATGACATTCCCATGCTCGAAGCTGTGGGCTTTGGCGTGGCGATGGGCAATGCAACCCCTGGCGTCTTTGCGGTGGCAGATTACAGTGCCCCCTCTGTAGACATGGATGGTGCGGCGGTTGCGTTAGAAGAATTGGTGTTGAAGCGCTTGTAGATTCACCGCCCCTACCGCAAGCTTCTCAGGCTTTTGATAGGGGCGTTCTAGTGAGTATCCTCATTATTACTCCCGTAGGCTTCCGAAGTTCTTAAATCCGCAGAAGGACAAAAGCAAACATGAAGCTCTGGATGGATATCATGCGCGACGTGGAGCAACTCGCGCAGGGCTACGAACATTTCTATGACGCATGGGAAGCGGGTGGCGTGGACGGTTTGGTCATTGGCCCTCTGGAATTTGGCACCTCCAAGCTACTACCCGGAACCAAATATGAAGCAGTCAGGAACCCCACCGCTACCTTTGACCCCGAACCAGCCATCTATGAGCGCATGGGCGTGACAGCCCCTCCACCCGCGCGTCCTGAGCCGGAACTACGCACGCAATTAACCAAGGCATTGACCGCAGCCAAAGACCGCGGCTGGTCTGTCTATATCTTCCAAGCCTCAGCCGGTGCCGGACCAGGTGGCGATGGCCCCACGCTCACCGATCCCCGCACCCGCGCCGCCATCATTGCACGCATGGTCGATACACTAGCCCACTATCCAATGGTCGATGGCGCGATTATGGATGGGCCTGAATGGGGCTATGAAATTGCGCCCCACCACCAGAATTATCGCTCGTACATCTTCAACGACCTGCCTGCCAGCGTGGCATCCAAGTGTGCAGAGTTAGGCTATGACTACAACGCGCTTGTTGCCGCCAAGGATCGTCTCTTGCAGACGTTGCATACCCTCAATCCGGCGAGGATTGGCCTGCACAGTCCTGGTGGCTTGTTGGGTGGTTATCATTTGCTTGGTGCTGACCCGGATCTGATGGCATGGTTTTCCTTCCGCGTCGATTCGCTCACCGATTTCTTCTCCAACGTTCGTTCTGGGATCGCTGCCGAATTGGGGCGTCCGATCAAGTTGGGTGTGGGGCCACGATCCGCCGCCTTTGCCCCCCTCTGCGGCTATGACTTTACACGTCTTGCTGACTTCATGGACATTTTGCTGCCCAAGCATTACTTCTTTCACCGCGGTTTCGACGGCATGGTGGGCACTGTCCACCGCTATGTGGAGACGCTGACAGCCTGGAATCCAAAGCTGAGTGACGCCGATGCGCTGGCAGTTGTACAAGTTCTCTTTGGATTGACATTGCCAGGAGTGACGACGCGACAAGGCATGGAGGAGGCACTCACGCCGGAGTTCTTCCAAACAATTGTGACGCAAGAGACACGGCGGGCATTGCAGGCAGTGGATGATCCAGCACGCATCGTGCCTTGGGTAGATGCGGGACGCAACCCACATGATGGCGATCCAATGCCACCGGGGCAATTGCGCCAACTGCTGCAAGTGGCAGAGCAAGCGGGTCTACAGCGCTTTCTCTATCACCACCACGGCAATCTCACCCCTGGCGAATGGGCAGTCATCAGCGAAATCTGCGGCACACCCTGGAATCCGCTAGAGAGCAGCTATAAGCCGCTGGATATGATGGTGTTGTAGGGAGGATAGTTACCCTGTTGGAAGCTGGAAGGAGATCTGTTTGCAGCTTCCAACAGGGTGTAAGGCACTGTCTTTTACGAGGGTTCTAGTTGGGCTGACGTGCTTCGACCCAATAGCGCATGTTTTCATAAACCAACTCACCCTCGTGCTCCAATCGTTCTTGCAGAGCCAATAGCTGATCAAAGTAGCGATCTACACTGAAGTTTGGCACCAACCAGGGGATCGCTTTTAGGTAATAGACCACTGCCCCCACATCCCCAAAGATTAACTTGCCCTGCCAATCCTCCCCTTGTAACAATTCCAATCCTGCGGATGCTAGGCGTGTGATGGCATCTTCATAGGTGGCATGGGGCCATTGTGGGGATGCGCTAAAGTGGGCAATCAGGCTGTGCGCCCACATGCCATGCACCTGCTGTGTTAGAAAAAGTCCACCAGGAGCTAAGATGCGCGCCACCTCATTCGCATTGAACGCACCGTGCCGGTTGAACACCAAATCAAACTCACCATCAGCAAAGGGTGTCAGCGCGTGATTACTGGAATTCATCTCCACCACCGTCACCCCCAACAGGCTCAACCGCTCTTGCAGCAATTTCACATTCGGCGGATAGCCTTCGGTCACAACGAACTTAGCGGGCCAAAGCGCACGCAACGACAGCAATTTCTCGCCACCGCCCGTATCCATGTCCAACAGAGCCGTCGCCTGCGCCATACGCGTCCCTGCCAAAGCCATGTAATCCCACGGGGTCTCTTCTTCAAGCATACGCCCATCCACATAGGAGAAATCCCAACCCGCAAAGGGTACCTGTTCCTCTTCCAGCCATAATTCGCGCAATGCTGCCTTGCTTGCCTCGTTCACCCCATGCCCCCTGTGCCTGGCTTTATTGGCACTTGCGTCTTTGGTTGCAAAACGTCGTGAAATAGCCTGTTGCATTAGTCTATCGCTACTGCATCTAGAACGCAATCAGCAGTGGTAAAACCCGTGATAAAGCTATGTCGCTTGCTAGCTCGGCTCTTTCAGTTTGTATGATCAAGACTGTTATAATAGGCCTGTTAATGAGTTGATGTTGTTGCAACCTTTTGGTTGACAGGTCTCATCAACCTTGGTCTGTCTCCTGTAAACACTCTTGTCAACAAGGGCTGTTGCGGGTACAAATCCTTTGTTTGCAGCCCAGTTGCTGCGACACAAAGGCAAAAAGACCGTAATCGACAGCGAATTCGAACGTCAACAGTAGATAGACTACCTCGCGCATCTGTGCGCATCTGTGCGAATCTGTCGGAGTACTTCTACAGCGTATACTTACAGAGCGCATATATAAGTTGCAGGTTCAACGTTAATTTTTGCATAAATTTTGTTTTATTTCCTGAAACATACTGGGCGCAATTGCATCCGGCATTAGGCCAACATAGAGCACAAGCACAGAAATCAGACGGATACTCACCATGTCGGGAAACTTTGTTCATTTGCATACCCACTCTGAATATTCGTTACTTGATGGGCTGGGGCGCATCAAGAATCTCGTCTATGAGGCAAAAAAGCTAGGTCAATCGGCCATGGCGCTGACCGATCATGGTGTCATGCATGGAGCCGTTGAATTCTTTCGCGCGGCCAAGAGTGCCGACATTAAGCCCATCATTGGCGTAGAAGCCTATCAAACGGCCTGGGGTCGCCCGATGGATGGCCGCGATTCCAAACTGGATCGCGAAAATCACCACTTGCTTCTGCTTGCCAGAAACATGGTCGGCTATCGCAATCTGCTAAAGATCTGCTCCAACGCCCACCTCAACGGCTATTACTACCGCCCGCGCGTTGATCATGACTTTCTCGCCGCGCACGCTGAGGGATTGATCGCTACCACAGGCTGCTTGGGTGCTGAAGTGCCCCAGTTGCTCTCGCAGGGCAAGGAGCAAGAAGCCTATGATCGGCTGGGCTGGTATGTGGAGGTCTTTGGCAAAGAAAATTTCTTTATCGAACTCCAAGAGCACACCGTTCCCGAATTGATTCCAGTCAATAAGGTGCTTGTGCCGTGGGCGGAGAAATTTGGTATTGGATTAGTTGCCACCAATGATGTGCACTATGTGCGCGAGCAAGATGGCAACCCCCATGATGTGCTGCTCTGTGTGCAGACTGGCACAACTGTGCAAGCGACAGATCGCATGCGCATGAGTGATGGCTCCTACTTCCTCAAGAGCCGCGCACAGATGGAAGATACCTTCCGCCCCTTGATCGACCTACCCGCCAGCGCCTTTGACAACACGGTGCTGGTCGCAGATATGTGCGATGTAGACCTGGAAGACGAAACCTACCATCTGCCAGATTTGCCCATTCCCGACGGATTTAACTATGAAACCTATTTACGCCACCTAACCGAGGAAGGGTTAGCTCGGCTCTATGGGGAGCATGCCAAGAGTGAGGAAGTGCAAGAGCGCAAAGAGCGCGAACTCACCATCATTCACCAGATGGGCTTTGATATTTACTTCCTCATTGTGGCGGATCTCTGTAACTTTGCCCGCAGCCGCAACATTTGGTGGAATGTGCGTGGGTCGGGTGCGGGTTCACTGGTCGCCTATTGTGTTGGCATCACAGGCATTGACCCGCTCAAGAACAACCTGATTTTCGAGCGCTTCCTCAATCCTGGGCGTGTCAGCATGCCAGACTTTGACATGGACTTCCCCGACGACCAGCGTGAAGAGATGATCCGCTACACGTTGGATAAGTTTGGCGAAGAGAAAGTGGCTCAGATTGCCACCTTTGGGCGCATGAAGGCACGCGCAGCGGTGCGCGATGTCGGTCGTGCCAAGGCCATTGAGCTTTCCCAGGTAGACCGCATCTCCAAGCTCATTCCCGCCATCCCCGGTAAGCCCGTCACCATTCAAGATGTGCTCACCGAGGGGCATGAGTTCTATAACCCCGACCTGGTTCACTATTATGAAAAAGAGCCGTGGGCGCGTGATCTACTCGATACATCTATGCAGTTGGAAGGCGTTGCGCGCCATTCCAGCGTCCACGCCGCCGCCGTCATTATTGCCGACCGCGAGCTAACTCATTACACGCCGCTGATGCGCGGCAACAAGAACACCGTCACCAGCACCATCACCCAGTATGAATTTCCCATTCTGGAGTCAATCGGTCTCCTCAAGGTCGACTTTCTGGGACTGAGCACGCTTTCGGTAATGCGTGAAGCCGCGCGCTTGATTCGCGAACGCCACGACATTGAGTATAACCTTTCGAATATTCCAATCGAGGGCGAGGAATCTGCCGAAGCCTTTAAACTGCTCTCCAGCGGTGAAGTCAGTGGCGTCTTTCAAGTAGAAGGTCAAGGGATGCGCCGGGTGCTGACCGAAATGCGCCCCACGACCTTTGAGCACATCGTTGCTACCATCTCGCTCTATCGTCCTGGACCCTTGGAGTATATTCCCTCCTTCATCAAGCGTATGCACGGTGAAGAAAAGGTAGAATTTAAGCATTCGTCACTCGAGAATATCTTGGGCGAAACCTACGGGATCTGCGTTAGTGGTGACTCTATCGTCATGGATACACGCACAGGTGAGCGCCGTCGCCTAGACGAACTCAAAGACGTGGACGACTTTCACATTCAGGGAGTTGATGCGAATTGGAAACCCGCCGTTGGCCGCGTGACTCATTGGCTCGACAGCGGCTATAAGGAAGTCTACCAAGTCTCATTGCGTAATGGTGCGTCGATCAAGGTAACAGGCGATCATAGGCTACTGACAGAATCAGGTTGGCAACCCCTCAATCAATTAACTGTTGGCGATCA
>JBBQIG010000013.1:0-19383 GCA_038324715.1 Anaerolineae bacterium
ATAGGAATTACGGGTACGACCCCATTAATCTTTTGGGCGCGGCTCCGAGTATCAACCATTTTCGAGGCTCCTTTGTTATGGATGAGCAGATAATTAAACAGGGTGTGCATGGCTGACCACGCACACCCCATCTCGCAATTCATCTGGGCAAAACCAAATGCATCCTACCCCTATACTACAGTTCCTTACGGTAGACCACCTTGCCATCACACACGGTCAGCAGCGGCTTTATCGTCTTCAATTCCTCATCAGGCGTCGCAAAGAGATCTGCATCCAGAACCACAACATCTGCCGCCATCCCCGCGCGCAACATGCCCTTATTCTGCTCTTGAAACTCTGCAAAGGCTCCATCACGCGTATAACCCACCAACGTATCATGCAGGGTTTGCACCTGCACAGGCTGACCCGCCGCCCACGGCTTGCGGTTGCGCACCGAATGGACGCCCAACATCGGATCCATGCTCACCACCGGCCAGTCTGAGCCAAAGGTATGGCGCATCCCCGCCTCGCGCAGCGTCTGCCAAGCAAAGCTATAGGGCCAACGCTCTTTGCCCACGCGTGCAGGCCAAACATCACTATCATCCACCTCGAACGGTACATGGTAAGGCTGCATCGCGCCAATCACATCCAATTGGGCAAAGCGTGGAATGTCATCGGGGTGAATCAACTCAATATGCTCCACACGGTGACGGGAATCACGCCGCCCATTCTTCTCTTGGGCATAGGCATAGCCATCGAGAGTGCGCCGCACAGCACCATCGCCACAACAGTGGACAAAAATCTGCAAGCCCAGCCGATCCGCTTCCACCGCAATCTGATTGAAATGCTCGGCGCTAAAAAGCGAATCGCCCAAGTTGCCAGGTTTGCCAGCATATGGCTCCACCATCAACCCAGTGTATGACTCCAAGACCCCATCCATAAAGAGCTTGACAGCCCCAGCGCGTACATGGCTCCCCTGGAATTGCTGCTTCCATTGCACCGCATTCTGAATTTCAGCCAATGGCGTCTCTGGCGTAATGCTGTAGGGCACATAGACGCGCAGCGACATCTTGCCTTCCCTTTGCAGCGCCGCATACAGCTCGATTTGCTCCTGGTCGCCGTCCATATTGTGGACGCTGGTAATGCCAAAGCTGGCGGCACGCGCCAACCCTTGCTGAAGCAATTGCCGCTTGCGCGCCAAGTCGGGCTTGGGGATCTGCTCGCGCACAGGCCCAAAAGCTCCTGGCTCGCGCAACTCTCCTGTCGCTGTACCCTCCGCCGCCATCACAATCGTACTGCCCGCCAGCGTACTCCTGCCATTCAGCAAGCCGCCTGCTTGCAGCGCAACCGTGTTCGCCCAAACCGTATGCCCATCATAGGCAGTCAGGTAGACTGGACGATCTGCCACAACACCATCTAGGAAGTGACGGTCAAGCGGGTAATTCGCATCAATCACGGTATAGCGCAGTTGATACCCCAAAATCCAGGGATCATCTGGATGCGTTGAAGCCCAGGCACGAATACTCTGGGCTAGCTCATCCATCGTGTTCACACTTTCCAACTGCATGGAATCAAGCTTAAGCGACCCCCACAGCAGATGGAAATGGCTGTCAATAAACCCTGGCATCATCGTGCGCCCACCCGCATCAAAAAGCTGCGTATCGGCCCCGCGCCATGCCTTCGCATCTTCATCACCACCCACCCAGGCAATCCGATTGCCACGGATGGCAACCGCGCGTGAGGTTGCCATCCGTGAATCATCTTGTGGATCTGAAGTGAATACGTTGCCATTCACAATCAAAAGATCAGCCTGAGGCATGATACTTACTCAACCCGCCGCCAGTTCTGCACATCCCAGGTCAAGCTGCCCCACATATTCACCTCATAACCAGTGAGTTTTGTGGATGCGCCATACCCTTCGGTAAAGAGATAGAGATGAATGGCGGGCAATTCTGTGGCAATCAGTTCCGCCAAGTCGCAGTAGGCTGCTTGACGTGCAGCCACATCCACCGTGCTACCTGCCGCTTCAATGGCGGCATCCGCCTCGGCATTCACCCAACGCATATAGTTGCCACCCGCCGGATTCTCGGCAGAAGGAATGGCCGTCGAGCTATAGCTGTTTTCAATCGTCGCATGGGGTTCCAGCGTCAAACTGCTATCGTAAATCAGCACATCAAAGTTGCCCAGTTTGCGTGGGGAACCATCTGACCAACCCCCAAAGATAATTGAAAAATCATCATTTTGGATCGTGGCTTCAACGCCCACTTGTCTAAACATCTCCACCAGGGCTTCTTCCAACCGCGTCAATTGCGGGAAGTTGGTATAGCCATTGAGGACAATGCTCAAGCGTGTGCCATCCTCGGCATTCGGTGCGCCTTGTGCCACACGAATCCCATCCGATCCTTCCACCCAACCCGCTTCAGTCAGCAATGCTTGAGCCGCTTCGGGGTCATAGTTGTAAACGCGCTCTTGTTCACACGCATACCAGCCATAGGAGAAGGGGCTTGCGGTGGGGATGACATCAGGATTCACATCGTTATAAATGGTCTCGTAATCAATCGCATGGGCAAGTGCCTGGCGCACGCGCAAATCACCCAAAATTGGATGCGGGGGTTCAGCACCCGCATCGTCATCAAAGGGGGCACTCAAATTAAAGCGCATTGCCATGTTCCACTGCCCTGGAATCTCCTCCAACAGTGCCAGCCCGCCCATCTGTGCATCATAGACCTCCTTGATTTCACCGGGCCAAAGCTGCACATCGCCTTCACCCTGCGCCATCATGGCAACTTGTGCACCCGGATCGGGCACAATCGCAAAGATAATGCGATCAAGATAAGGCTGTTCGGGCAAGTAGTAATTGGGGTTGCGGGTCATCGTAATCGATTCACCCGATGCCCACTCGCTGATCACAAATGGCCCGGCACTCACGGTAGGATTACGATTCCATTCCCAATTCGCCATATCATCCACCGCGCCCGCGGCATGGGCAGGGAAGATGCCAAACATAAACTGTTGCAGATAAGCCTGGTTGACTTCGCTATATTGAATCACCGCAGTCAGATCATCAGGTGTTTCAATGCTTTCAATCAACTCAAATCCGACTGAAAGCACCGACCCGCTCTCAGGATGGCTAACTGCTTCCCAGGTAAACTTAATATCTTCCGAGGTCAATGGCTCCCCATCCGACCATTGCAAATCTGGACGCAAAGTCCAGGTAATGGTCTTGAAATCCTCAGAGACACCGCCATTCTCCACAGTGGGCAATTCTGCCGCCAACACCGGCACAAAATTGCCACCCGCATCCACCGTTGTCAAGGGGGCAGTGGTGGCATCTGCGACCTGACGTACAATCGCCGCCACAGCCAAATATTGATTGAGCGTGGCAGGTTCTTCAGGAATAATCAATATAGCTTGACCGCCATCGCTGCTCGCGACACCCTCTGCCGTACTATCCTCTGCCGTGCTGCCTTCTGTAGCACTATCTGATTGTGGGGCAACACAACCCGCGACCAATGCAATCAGCAGCATTCCACAGAACAAGCGCAGGCTCAATCCCAGCCATACCTTACGTTTCATTGTAGCTCCTTTTTGTGAAGTAAATTCTGACTCGACGAACGTCGAATCTCACTAGTTTATCCGCACGGAAAAGGGGTCAAACGCATCGCGCAGCCCGTCACCGATATGGTTAATCGAAATGGTGGTCAAGAAGATCATCAGCCCTGGAAAGACCATCAACCACGGGGCACGCAACACATAGGTCTGCGCTGTTGCCAACATATTCCCCCAACTAGGAGTCGGCGGCTGGATGCCGAATCCTAAATAGCTCAAGCCCGACTCCACAATAATAGCAGAGGCAATGGAGAGTGTCGCCTGCACCATGACCAAGCTAATCGTATTGGGCAGGATATGGCGCAGCATAATGCGCCCATGCCCCGCGCCCACCGACCGCGCCGCCAACGTAAAGTCATGCGCTTTCAGACTGAGGAACGCACCCCGCACTAAACGCGCGGGCCACATCCAAGAGAGCAAGGCAATGACTAGAATGACAATCAGCACACTACTTCTCAAGTTCAATGCAGGAAGATCACGCAGCAACGTACTCACCAAGATCAGCACAAAGAGCGTGGGCAAGCTTAAGAAAGCATCGGTAATTCGCATCAGTACATTATCAGTCAGCCCGCCAAAATACCCTGCCAGCGCGCCCACAACCACGCCAATCAGCACCGAAAGCAATGTGGCAGTCAGCCCCACCGTCAACGAAATGCGTCCACCATACAGAACTCGTGTAAAGACATCACGCCCCAAATCATCTGTACCAAACCAATGCGTTGCGGAAGGAGGCTGAAAGCTATTGCTGGGATTTTGCTCCGTAGGCGCATAGACGCTCAAGGGAGACAAAAGTGCAGAGAGAATTACCAAGAGCAAGAGTGCAATCGAGAAGAGCGCCATGCGATGTTGTCGAAAACGACGCCAAATCAGCGAAGAAGGGCTGTGGATCACGGCTTCTCGATTGCCATGAGTCGTGCCGGGGCTAAGGGTCAACTCACTCATAACGCACCCGCGGATCCAAGAGCGCGTAGAGCAGATCCGCCAAGATATTCGCCACCACAATTAAAGCCGCATTAATCAAAATCACCCCCAACAGCACAGGATAATCACGACCGCGGGCCGCCTCCCAGAAAAGTCGCCCCATCCCTGGCCACGAAAAAATTGTCTCCACAAAGAGCGCTCCGGCAAAGATCGTGGGTATATCCAGCGCAATCATCGTGACCAGCGGCATAACAGCATTACGTAGAGCATGCACATAGGTCACACTCCGTTCAGCCAAACCCTTGGCACGCGCCGTTCGCACATAATCCGCATTGAGCACCTCCAACATGGCAGCACGAAAGAAGCGCGAATACCACGCCACCCACGCCAAACAGAGCACACTCACGGGTAAAACCATGTGCCAGAGCAAATCCTGCAGCGTGCGCTCGGCACCCAGCGAATACATGCCGCCCGCTGGCAGCAAGGGCGCACCCGTCAAAGGATTGTCCAGCCACACGTAAAAGATCAGAATGGTCATCAGCCCCAGCCAATAGATTGGCACGGATTGTCCAGCAAAGGTTATGGTGGTAATAGTGTAATCAAAAAAAGAGTAAGGACGCTTGGCAGAGATAGCGCCAATTGGAATTGCCAGCAGAATCGTCAACACAAAGGCAGTGCCAACCAAGAGCAGCGTATTGGGAATCCGTTCTGTAATCATTTCAGCCACAGGCCGGTTGCTCTTAAGCGATTCACCCAAATCCCCCGACAGCACAACATTGCGCATCCACTTACCATACTGCACATAAAGCGGTTGATCCAACCCCATGCGTGTGCGCAGCACCTGCAACTGCGCTTGGCTGATATTTGGGTTGCGTTCAGCTTGCGAAAGTGGGCCACCCGGCGCAATACGCACCAACGCAAAGAGCAAAATGCTCAATACAAAAAGCAAAGGGATTGCCTGTAGCGTGCGGCGAATCAGATAAATCGACATGCGGCTGGATTATTTCTCGAGATTAGATCTCTGGTTATTGCTCGCGGCCATAGGGATACCACCAACTCTTGGGGTCTTCGTCAAAATCCCAATGGACATGTTTGGTCTCCATAAAGGTAAACAACCCTTCCTCGCCCAACTCACGCCCGCCCCCTGTCATCTTCATGCCGCCAAACGGCCCGGCAAAATTATCCGTCAAAGGATCGTTGATCCAAATTGTACCAGCTTTGACTTCTTCAAAGAAGTGCTTGATCAGCTTCGGGTCATTGCTACGCAAAGTAGCGCCCAGCCCATACTTAGAATCATTCACCAGTCGAATCACCTCATCGAAATGCGTGTAACTCATAATGGGAATCGCAGGGCCAAAGGTCTCCTCGTTCATAATCGCCATCGTGTGGTTCACATCCACCAGCACAGTCGGCTCATAGAAATAGCCGCGCCGGTTCGGAATATTTCCACCCGTCAGCACCTTCGCCCCCGACTTGCGCGCCTGCTCCACTTGGTCGATGACTTTGGCGCGATAGTTTGTGCCAATCATAGGCCCCATGTCGGTATCAGCCTCGCGCCCATCGCCCAATTTCAGGCTGCGCACGAAATCCGTCACCCCAGAAGCAAAGTTATCACGCAGATGATCCGGCACATAGACACGCTCAGAGCTTGTGCAGACCTGCCCGGCATTGATTAACGCGGCATAGGCCAAAGCCTCCACCGCCAAATCCAAATTAGCATCCGGCCCCACCACATACGCATCCTTGCCACCCAATTCCAAATGAAGATGCTTCATCATCGGTGCAGCTACGGTGGCGATCTTCTGCCCAGTTGCCACCGAACCTGTAAAGGCAATCACCGGCACATCAGGATGGCGCACCAATGCCTCCCCCACATCGCCAAAACCAGTCACCACATTCACCACGCCTGCAGGAAGATGGTGACAACAGAGTTCCACAAAACGCAAGGTAGAGAGCGGCGTCATCTCGCTGGGTTTAATCACCACCGTATTGCCCGCAGCCAATGCTGGAGCCATCTTCCAGGCCAACAGCAGCAAAGGAAAATTCCACGGCACAATACAGCCCACCACACCAAACGGCTCTTTGATGACAAAATTAAACTGGCTGCGTTCATTGGATGGAATCACTCGCCCGCGCACATTGCGCCCCATCTCGGCATAATAATTAAAAGTAGAGGCGACCCACTCCATCTCCTCAACATTCTCGCTGCTTGGCTTGCCCTCTTCTTCCGTGAGGAGCGCCACCAATTCATCCATGTGGCTGCGTACCAAATGGGCAACCTCATGCAGCATCTCAGCACGGGTATTCGCTGCAATCCAACGCCAATCCACAAAAGCAGCTTTAGCTGCGTCCACGGCATGATCAACGTCAGCCGCGCTGCCGCGCGCAACTTCCCCGATGATCTCCTCTGTAGCAGGGTTATCTACTGTAAACCACGCATCGCTCTGGGATGGTTGCCAAAGACCATTGATGTAAAGCTGCTTTTCCACAAATTCCTCCTAAACGACCCGCAAATTCAGTGCAACTGGGGAGCAGTGGCATGGCTGCCCCCCGTTCCCCAGTCAGACTTCATCGTAATAGACACCGTAACAGATACTGTAACAGATAGGTATTGTTAGAAGCTACAGGCAAACCATGTACCTGCTTGCCCCTACATGAAACCCTTACTCTGCCTTAATTTCTGTCCAAATGCGCTCGTAAAGCTGGGTCGCTTCGCCCACATCAGCCAGAAACTCCATATTATCTATCACCTCTTGCGCTGGATAAACGCCCGGGTCATTTTGGATATCCTCCTCAATGAACTCCAGTGCGGCCTCGTTGGGGCTGGCATATCTTGTAAAATTGGTAACCATCCCAGCAATCTCAGGATCGTTGAGATAGTTGATCAACACTTCGGCAGTGTACGCATTGGGGGCAGAAGCTGGAATTGCCAAATTGTCTGTAAAGATGGTGAGTCCCTCTTGGGGCACAACAAACTCAATGTTGCGATTTTCATTTTCGTCTATGGCGACTGCAAAACCGCCATTCCAGCCATGCCCCATCACCGTCTCGCCACTCACCACCAAGTCGCTGTAGGTATCACTGTCAAAGGTCAGCACATAAGGCTTGATGGCAAGTATCACTTGCTTGGCTTCTTCCAGTTCGGCCTCATCCGTGCTGTTGACGCTATAGCCCAAATATTTGAGCGCAGCACCCAGCACCTCGCGCGAATCGTTGAGCAGCGAGAACTGACCCGCATTTTGTTCTGCCAGTTCCGGGTCAAAGAGAACGGCCAAACTATCAGGTGGCGCTGTCACTTTGTCAGCATCGTAACCAATACCTGCCACACCCCATTGGTAAGGCACCGAATACTGGTTGCCTGGATCATAGGGCGTGTTGCGGAAACGTTCGCTTAAATTCGCCAAGTTGGGAATGTTAGCATGATCCAGTTCCTTCAAAAGTCCCAACTGGATCATAATCGTGACCATATAGTCGCTTGGCACGATCAAGTCATAGCCGGATGCACCTGCTTGAAGCTTTGCCAACAGATCCTCGTTGCTAGAGAAAGTGTCGTAAACGACCCTAACCCCACATTCTTCCTCGAACATGGTGAGGATCTCAGGGTCAATATAATCACCCCAGTTGTAAAAATTAATCGAATCACTCAGTTGGCTCACATCACCACAACGTTCGCTGCTCACAGCAGATGCATCACTCGCGGGTGCATCACTCGCAGGTTCATCCGCAGCAGGTGCAGCTGACGGCGCAGGCCCACAAGCAGCCACCACCACAAGGACAATAAGGATAAAGGTTAACCAACCTTTGAGATTTCGTTGCATATTAAACTCTCTTTGATATTTCTGACTCGTCTATTGTTTATCTGTTAAATTTGCCACCCTAGACAAGAGCTTCCAAATATGTCGCTCTTTCGAAACTGCTGTTTACTGTTGCTTACGTTGAAGAAGTAACGAAGCAAGAACCAGCAGCATAGACGCCACCAGCAACAACGTACTCAACGCATTTAGTTCCGGCGTAATCCCTGTCTTGACCATCGAATAGATACGCAGTGGCAAGGTTGTGCTGCCAGGACCGCTGGTGAAAAAGGTGATCACAAAGTCATCTAGGCTGATCGTAAACGCTAAAAGCGCACCCGCCAAAACCCCCGGCATGATCAACGGCAGCGTTACATAGCGAAACGTCGCCCACTCATCTGCATAGAGATCGTGCGCCGCCTCTTCCAAAGAACGGTCAAAATTAGCCAAACGTGCGCGCACGGTGACTGTGACAAACGAGACATTAAAAGCAATGTGCGCCAGAATCACCGTTCCCAACCCCAAAGAGAAGCGGACACCGAATAGCCCCAAAGCCTGTCCTGCCTGCACGAAGAAGAGGATTAGCATGACAGCCATGGCGATATCGGGAATAATAATTGGCAGATAAAGTAAGCTATCCATTGCGGTCTTGCCTTGAAAGCTAAACCGCTCCATCCCCACCGCCACCAGGGTCGCCAACACCGTGCTGACAACGGTGCTGACCGTGGCAACAATCAAACTGTTCCGCAATGCCAACCCAATCGCGGCATCTTGAAAGAGCCGGCTATACCACTGTAGGCTAAAGCCTTCCCACTGGCTAACAAACCGCCCGCTATTAAAACTAAAGATCACCAACACCAATATCGGCGCATAGAAAAAGAGGAAGATGAGCCAAGCATTGGCAGTCAACAATCGTTCACTGAGGCTGCGAGGGCGCGGGCGCGATTTCACAGCAGAGACAACAGCACGATGTGCAGATGAAGTGACCGAAGTTGACGTTGAAGTTGAAGTCATAGCGTGCGGCCTCCCTTACGGAAATAAAAGAGGGTCGCACCCAATACAGCCGCCATCAACAACATGCTAAAGGCCGATCCAAAGGGCCAATCTCGCGAAGTCAGAAATTGGCTTTGGATCAAGTTGCCGATCATCACAGTCTTAGAACCACCTAGCAGATCCGTGGTGACAAAAGTACCGAGACTCGGAATAAAGACCAAAATGCTCCCCGCCACAATCCCCGGCATACTCAAAGGCAGCACCACCCGCAAAAATGCAGCACGCCCATTCGCATACAAGTCATTAGCCGCCTCAACCAAGCTAAAGTCAATGCGCTCAATCGCTGCATAGAGGGGCAGCACCATAAACGGCATATAGCCATAGACCAAACCCACAATCACCGCGCCATTGTTAAAGAGTAGCGACAATGGCTCTTCAATCACGCCCAACGCCATCAGCGCGCCATTCAAGGGCCCATCTGTCCCCAAGATCACACGCCACGCATAGGTACGAATCAAAAAGTTAGTCCAAAAAGGAATCATCACCAACGTCAAGAGCACATTGCGCGTCCGTGCATTGCCCACACGCGCCAGATGATAGGCAAAAGGATAACTCAGCAAGAGACAGAGAAGCGTGTTCAAGCCCGCCATCAGGATACTGTACCAAAGAATGCCTAGATAGAGGGGGTCAAAAACGCGTACATAGTTTTGAAGCGTAAACTCCCAAACAATCTGCCCATAGGTGCCGCGCGTGAGGAAACTGTAGACCAGCACGATCAACAGCGGGATCACAAATAGCACCAGCAAATAGAGTGCGCTGGGGCCAACCAGAATCCCCAGCAGCCATCGTTCATGTTTTCGTAGAGGTGTTGCTTGTGTGCTCATGATTGGCTCGTCGGTCTCTATTCCGTCAACAAGCTGGCGTTGTGAGCACGCCAAGCCACATAGACCGGTTCATCTTTGGCAACGGTGGCTGCCGTGCCCGTGTAATCCTGATTCTGCTGCCGCGCCGTGATCATCACATCGCCAGCAAGCGCCACATCATAATAGGTATCCGTACCAAAATAAACAATATTCTTCACGATGCCTTCAAACACATTCAGAACTTGGGGCCGCTCACCTACCCCCACAAAAATTTTCTCTGGACGAATCGCCAGCGTGACTGGCAACTCTTTTGGCAGATGCTTGCCCTCTGTATCCACATGGGAGATCTGCCCGCCAGCCAAGCGCACCTGAGTACAGTCTCCCTCGTTTTCCATGACCACGGCATTGATAAAGTTTGTCTCACCAATGAAGTCCGCCACAAAACGAGTCTTGGGTTCCTCATAAAGGTCATAGGGTCTATCGACCTGGAGAATATTGCCATCATTCATGACCGCAATGCGATCAGACATGGTCAACGCCTCCTCTTGATCGTGGGTCACATAGATAAAGCAGATGCCCACTTCTTGCTGAATACGCTTCAACTCCTCCTGCATGGCTTGGCGCAGCTTCAAATCCAGCGCACCCAACGGCTCATCCAAAAGCAGCACCTCTGGCTCATTCACCAACGCCCGCGCCAACGCCACCCGCTGCTGCTGTCCACCTGAAAGCTGAGAAGGACGACGGTCGCCCATCTTCTCCAGGCGCACCAGCTTCAACACGGCTTGCACGCGGTCACCGATCTCATCTTTGGGCACGGAACGCATCCGCAGCCCAAAGGCAACATTATCGCGAATATTCATGTGTGGAAAGAGGGCATAACGCTGAAAGACCGTATTAACGGGACGACGATATGCAGGCTTGTCAGTTACATCCTCGCCAAAGAGGGTAATTGTACCACTGGTCGGAACGTCCAATCCGGCAATCATCCGCAACGTGGTTGTCTTGCCACAACCGCTAGGCCCCAACAAAGAAAAAAACTCTTCATCATAAATAGTCAAGTTGATCTGATTGACTGCGGCAACAACTTCACCATTGGGGTCAACATATTGCTTAATTAGATCACGTAATTCAACAGCAGGTTGCTGGCTCGGATGGGGCATGTACCTCAAAATCTCCTTGTGAGCGGAGTTGCGAAAGGGGCATCAGAGGGATCAACAGAAGATAGCTTTACTTTCAGAAAGATTTCGATGATGTCTCTGTGTTTACTCTGAAAATTCTTCCCATCTACCAGTCCTTTATAAGTTATAACCAAATATAAGCTATAAGCAAATATAAGCTATAAGCAAAGGTCAAAGGGACACGAAGGCTAATCTGCGATGAGTTTACGTTTGATTGCCCCCCCTGTCAAATCATTCAAATAATTTTGACACTTGACCTACACAGAGCGTCATACGCTTCATTTCATTGTGTCCCACACATGTGTGGGACACAATGATTGGCAACATAATCACATTTGACGCATCCAATGATTTTGCAAGCACGTATTCCACTATGTGCTCATACAAATGTCTATAAGATATCCGCCACTTAGGCGATGTATCGATAGCAAAAAAAGCCTAAAATGGAGGTATTTCAAATGGCTCCCCTCCATCACGTGAAAGGCTTCTGTTTACATTGTTTCAGTGCGCCTTGATTCACGCGATTTACGATTGTCCCTTGACAATCGTATCCTTTAGAATCCTTTAGAAAGTATCGAGATGAATGAGAAAGAAGACGATGATCTAACAAGTGAATCGTCACAATCGAATCCAAGCGCACCCATGGCCTCAGCCCCATTGGTTTACAGTGAGGATGGAACCGTTGCTTGGAATGAAATGTGGGACACATTCTGCGTGCTGGCAAGTGAAGGTGGCCCTCCCCTCTGCGGGAAATTTCTCGCTGTGCCGACGAATGTAGACGCAGCAAGCAAAGAGTATTATCAGGTGGCAGCAGAAATTATTCGCGGCATCCACCTCACAAGTGGGCTGGAAGCAAGCCAAGCCAAACCAGGCTGGTTGGCAGTGAAAAGCCAACATGCGCCACAAGCACGCTGGATGAGCGAACGGATTGTTCAGGAAAACATCCAGTCGTATGCCGAAAAAGAACTCTTCTTTGTTCCCATCAACAGTACCTATACACTCGAGAATGAAATCAAGAACATCATTGCGGTGGTGGCGAAAACTGCCCACTATTGGCACGAGCATGTGCTTGACGAAGTAAAAACTACAATGGCGTGGGAAGCACGGATTGTCGGATTTTGGCAATCGTGGAATCGACCGAAGAAAAAATAGGGGTTGCTGCATCCTAAGTGTACATGGCATGCATGTACACTTAGGCGACAATTCAAGAGAAAGCGCGACAACGGGGTAGCACCATGCAGAGCTACCCCGTTGTTAATATCATCATTCAAACCAGCAGTTAAACCACAGTTAATCGTTCTGCCAGCCGCGCGTCACCATCTCGATAAAGAGACCATGCCAACGCGTATCACGCGCAAGCTCTGGGTGAAAAGCAGTAGCAAGAATCGGCCCCTGACTCACAGCAACGTGAACCGGCCCAGGAAGTTCAGCCAAGGATTCCACATCCTCGCCCAGTTCTGTAATCGCTGGGGCACGAATAAAGATACCAGTGCTCACAGGTGGATCAAAGCTAGGGACTGACAGTGTTGCCTCAAAACTATCAACTTGTCGCCCAAAGTAATTGCGGTTGACGGTCACATGCAAACCGCCGATCAGCGGCTGCCCGCCCTGCTTCTGCCCCGTCGCCTGATCTGCCAGCAGAATCATTCCGGCGCAAGTACCCCAAGTTGGCTTGCCCCCATGTACCCATGCCCGCAAAGGTTCCACCAATCCCCATCGTGCCGCTATCAGCCCCATCGTAGTACTCTCACCACCAGGCAAAATGAGACCATCCAGCCCTTCCAACTGTTGTGGCGTGCGTACTTCAACCGCATCGGCTCCCAGGCGGCGCAAAATGGCAACATGCTCGCTAAACGCGCCTTGTAGCGCCAGCACGCCAATGCGTGGCTGCTGGGTCACACGGTTCATAGAATTACCACCCTCGATGCGCCATTCTTTCCTGATCAGTGAGAATATCCAGATTGATACCGACCATCGGCTCTCCCAGATTCTCGCTCACCTCGGCCAAAATCTTCGCATCGTTGAAATGTGTCACCGACTGCACAATGGCGTGAGCACGTTTGGCAGGGTTGCCACTCTTAAAAATGCCCGACCCCACAAAGACGCCATCCACGCCCAACTGCATCATCAAGGCTGCGTCAGCAGGTGTTGCCACGCCACCAGCAGCAAAGTTTACCACAGGCAACCGCCCCAACTGTGCAGTCTCTTTCACCAAAGCATAGGGGGCGCGTATCTCTTTGGCAAAGGCAAATAGCTCATCTTCATCCATGTTCTGCAGCCGGCGAATGTCGCTGTTGACTGCGCGTGCATGGCGCACTGCCTCCACCACATTACCAGTGCCTGCCTCGCCTTTGGTGCGAATCATCGCTGCACCTTCGGAAATGCGGCGCAATGCCTCACCCAAATTGCGGCAACCACAGACAAAAGGTACATTGAACTTATGTTTGTTAATGTGGTGTTCTTCATCGGCAGGGGTCAAAACTTCACTCTCATCAATATAATCCACCCCCAACGCCTGAAGAATCTGTGCTTCCACAAAATGTCCAATGCGCGCCTTTGCCATGACCGGAATCGTCACCGCAGCAATGATCTCTTTGATCATGGTAGGATCGCTCATGCGCGCCACACCGCCATCCTTGCGAATGTCAGCAGGAACACGTTCCAGTGCCATCACGGCACACGCGCCCGCTTCTTCAGCAATGCGTGCTTGTTCAGGCGTCACCACATCCATGATGACACCCCCCTTCAACATCTGCGCCAATCCAGCTTTTAATGCAAACGTTCCAGTTTGCGCACCACTGGTATCTCCACCATTATGTTGACCATTCTCGCTCATATCCTACTCCCCTTTTACTCTAAACTTTACGCTTAGCAACAAAACCTCATTAGCAACTCTACCCAACCCAATTCCGGTAGTCCATGCATCTGGTCAGACCTCTACGAAACTGAAATAAAATGCCCACGACGTGCGCACTCACCGAATATACGTCAATTCATTGTACGTCACATTGAGCCTGCAAGGAAACAAATCAGCTAAGCGCGAAGAATACTCCACATGCTCATAGTCATTGCTTGTAAAATTACAAACGTTGCTGGCAGTTGAGTGCACACACGAAGAGCCACTGCCTCTCGTTTACAACTGCCGCTAGATAGGTTGACTCAAACTCCGTCAGACAAGCAGCTAACTGCGCGGCATATTCCGTTCCATCGTACGCACCTTGAGTGACAAAGCCACCGTCATCAACAGATAAAGAAAAGCCACGACGTTGTAAGTTTCAAAGAAGCGGAAGGTGCTGGAGGCATAGGTATCTCCCAAGCGTGTAATGTCTTGGACACCTAAAACCGAGACCAGTGCCGAATCCTTGAGCATGGCGATGAAATCATTGCCAAGCGGGGGCAGCACGCGTCGAAATGCTTGTGGCATCACCACAATCCACAACGTTTGCCAGCGCGTCATGCCAACGCTCAAAGCAGCTTCACTTTGACCTGGGTCAACGCTCTCAATACCGCCGCGGTAAATTTCCGCCACAAATGCGCTATAGCCAATGATCAGCGCAATCACGGCGCGCGTGCCAAAGCTCAGATTGCGAATGCTAAAGCTCGCCAGTTCGCTGGCAAAACTGTTTGTTACTCCCAGATCAAAGAGAGTGCGCCCCATCCAGTTGATCAAATCTACCAGCCCTGGTGCTCCAACAAAGGCAATGTAATAGAGCAGTACCAGCATGGGTACGCCACGAACAATTTCTACATAGAAGGTAGCGATCTCACGGATGATCCGGCTGCTACTCATCCGCAGCAGTTCAATCAAGAAGCCTACAACCAGCGCACCCGCAAACGCCACCAACGTCACCAGCAACGTCATCCCCACGCCAGTCAGCAGCGCGCTAAAGATTAACGTATAGGTGTCATCCGTTGAGATGTTCCAAAGTAGAACAATTGCAATACCAATTGCAAAAAGCAACCAATAGGGCAAGCGTGATAGCAACCGGCTGGGAGCATGATGCCCCATCTTAGACGGGACATTCATACCGGTTCTCTGTGCAGATAGCGCCATACAGTTCTTATACCTTCACAACAAAATCCACAACCACAATTTACAACACCAAGGCTCAACAATAAAAGCCCAATAAAAAGCGCTGACACCTTGCCATGCGATGCCAGCGCCCATCTGGTTCTACCCCTGATTGTACGACGCCCGAGACAATCCGCCAAACTTCAACGGCTGCATTCAACAGACCTCGCACGGATTATTCACCATTTCTGGCGCAAGTTGATGTGGCTACTCAATCACCGCATCGTACAGGTAAAACCATTTATTAGAAAGATACTGCGTGTAATTATCTTGGATCATTGAACTGAGTGCAGCGTTAAAAGGATCCACTAAATCACTTTCGGGGGTCAAGATAAAGCCAAAGGTCTCTGTGGACAACGCCGGTCCCGTAATCTTCAACTGGTCGGGATTGGCACCCACATAGCCCTGCCCTGTGGCAACGTCAGTCAACACCGCATCCACATCGCCATTGAGCAATGCCTGGACTGCGGCTCCAAACGAACGGAACAAAATCAAGCGATCGCTGTTCTGATCCCCACCCAAAATCAGATTGACCGCCGTGAAATAGCTGGTCGTCCCCGCTTGAGAGCCAATACGCAGGTCAGGTAGCGACCCAAACTCTGCCGCATTAATGAAGCGATCTTCACTGGCACGCACCAACATATACTGCTGGCTAGTCATATAGGGAATGGTAAAGGCAACCTGTTCAGCTCGATCTTGGGTAATCCCAATCCCATCCATCCCAATATCAAACTGACCCTGCGCCACCGCCGCAATCATCGTCTCCCAAGCAGCAACCTGCCACTCCACGACACAGTTGATACGACGGCAAGCTTCTTCAATCGCATCATACTCCCAACCCATCGCCGCGCCCGTGGTGGGATCAATAAAGTTCAGTGGCAGGTAATCGTTGGCAGTTACTGCGACCACCGCACGCCCTTCCAGATCGGGCAGTTGGTCGTAAACATCCTCACCGTTGGGGTCATTCAGATAGAACCAGCGCGTGCTGAGATGATACAAATATCCATCTCGACTCATGGTATCAATCGCCTGGTTAAATGGCTCCACCAAATCGCTCTCTGGCGTAAAAATAAAGCCAAAATCGTCGGTTACTAGTGGATCGCCCACCAGCTTCAACTGCTCTGGGTTTGCCCCAATATACCCTTCACCGCTAGCAGCATCAACCAACACCATGTCCACATCGTTGTTCAACAATGCCTGTACCGAAGCGCCAAAGTTCTCGAAAAGAACAATACGCGGATTAGATTCGTCACCATCCAGTATTTCATTGACTGCAATAAAGAAGCCAGTTGTACCCGCTTGTGAGCCAATCAGCAACTCAGGGTCAGCAGCAAACTCAGCAGGCACGCTAAATCGATCCTCGTCAGCACGCACCAGCATAAATTGCTGGCTGCGAAGATAGGGAATTGAAAAATCCACCTGTTCGGCACGCTCTTCGGTGATGGTAATCCCATCCATGCCCACGTCAAACTGCCCTGCGCGTACCGCCGAGATCATGGTGTCCCACGACGCCACTTGCCATTCCACCACACAATTTAGGCGATGGCAGATCTCATTGACTGCATCATATTCCAAGCCCCTTGCTTCTCCAGTCAATGGGTCTATAAAGTTCAAGGGGATATAATCATTGGCTGTCACAGCAACCACAGTGCGTCCTCCCAAATCTGGCAGCCCATAAACCGCCACAGCATCAGGGGGTTGACCTCCCTGAGCTTGGCTTGCAACGGGTGCTGCAGCATTTGGCGCAGCAGCATCCGAGGCTGCGGCTTCAGGGGATGGGGTAGGGGTTGGTTGCTGACAAGCTGCCAGCAGCACTGTCAAGAGCAGCATAGAGAAAATACCCCAACGCCGCAGGGTTTGTTTGCTTGGCTTCATGCCCCTTCTCCTTACGTTATATCTCATTAATTTCTCATTATATCTGGTTACGATGTGGCTGATTTGTCTAGTTCGTTACTGCACTTTACCGATGTTTATCTATGGTAACACACCCATGGTAGCACAGACGCGACAGTGCGAAAAAAGCCATTTATGCGGCTACCCAGGGCCAAGCATTTTGCTCGTCAAACTCGATTCCATGCTGGCGCAACCACGGCTCAAGACCACTCCAGCTTCTCTCCAACAAATCTGCAACCTGCACAGGATCATGCAATGTCCCCGCCGTCACCAGTTCCACCAAATCAGCATACCCGCTAGGCAGATCAGGCAGGGTCAATACCTCTTGAAACAACAGACTGCTAGTGCTGTAAATATGGCGGTGCAACAAAGCCGCTATCAAGGCAATATGCAGGGTGTAATTACAGGTGGTCGAGGGCAAGAAGCTAAGCTGATTGCGGGCAAACCCATTGCGAAGTTTCCCCATCCATTCATAACATTCGC
This sequence comes from Anaerolineae bacterium, assembly GCA_038324715.1. Lineage (GTDB taxonomy): Bacteria > Chloroflexota > Anaerolineae > Caldilineales > Caldilineaceae > QEUY01. Next base: position 17,783 of record JBBQIG010000013.1, read on the forward strand.
CGATCGCCATCTCGACTACCACCTGATCAAAATGCGCTTTGGGCGGCGACATCACCAAGGCACGAAGTTCATCAAAAAAAGCCAAATCGCCAAAGATAGGCCGGTTGTTGATCAATTCTCCCTGGCGCAGTGACCAACGTGGATCGACCTGCACAGCGCGTGCACGCATACCATCTTCGCCATAAAAATCAACCTCGACCTTGTTTGCACCATACACCCATTCATGAGTGAAGTCCGTTCCAGGTGTTGCCAGAATGCACCAAAGCTCAATGTCCGAATAGTCGCCATCGGTGCCACGGCTCAATGAACCATAAAGCGCCATCGCCCGCAGTTCATGCCCATACGTGCGATGCAAATCCTCAACAATTCGATCGACAAGTTGCAAACGCTCTGCACGACTTTGAGGTTGGGGGCCTTGCCACATCCTCTTCTCCTATGAAATTCTCCTATAAAGTTTCGAGAAATGTCTTTAAGTGGTTCTTTCGCCAGGTTTGCAAGTGAATCCGTAGGGTAGGCCCCCTGTGGCCTACCGCACCGGAAAGTGGGCGGGCACGGGGGCACCGCCCCTACTGCTCAACTCGAAGATTTAGCAAAAGAACCATTAAACACCCACCCGAAAGCCTTCTTTCGGGTGGGTTAGAGGGCAAAACAGTCAGAGGCTCTTTGCAGGGAACTTCACTGTTTTCTTACGCCACTGCTGCCGCAAAGAGGGCCTTCAAATACCCGATCGAATAAGCCCATCCCGCCATCTTGGCTGGTGTGTCGCCAGGAATCGCAGGGATATGATCGGGATTGATGTAGCCGCTAAAGCCAACCTTTTTAAGCTCCATGAGGATCTTAAACATATTGAGGTCGCCATCATCCAGCAATGTCTCTTCATAACCACCTGCCGTGGCAAGACTGCCACGCACGTTGCGCATGTGGCACATGAAAATTTTGCCTTTACGCCCAAAGTGATTGATCTCGTCCAGTACCAGTGCTGAGCCACCTGCCTCTGCCCGCGTGCCAATGCAATAGACCAAACCTACTTGAGGGCTGGGGAAGGCATCCAGCACACGCTGCAAGTTGGGTCCGCCAAAGGGCGTGTCCACATTCGGCGTGTCCGACGGGTGGACCGCCAGCTTGATATCGTACTCCTCGGCAATGGGCACGAGGGTTGAGAAGGCGACCTCAAAGCGCTCCCACCACAACGAACTGACCGACACCTGGATCCGGCGCATGGTGGCGCTGGGGGCCGATGCCATTGATTTTGGCGGCGATCAAGAGATGCCCGGCGTCGCTGAGAGCGGCGTGCCCGATCTCGAAGGCGTTAAGGCGCTGCGCAAACGGCTGCGCGCGTTGGGCATGGAGATCAACCGTGTCACGCTGCCCAACTTTTCGGATGCCTTTATGCGCGGCGACGCGGGCAGCGAAAAAGAGTTGGAGAATGCAGCCCAAGCCCTGCGTGTCTATGGCCAAGCCCGTCTGCCGATTGCGCGCCAACGCTTTGCCGGCGATGTCTTTCCGCAGATGAACCGCCGTGCGCAGACCAAGCACCGCGGCGGCTACCTCGCTCGCGCTGAGAGCACCGGCTGGGTCAAGGAACCACAGCAGTGGCCGAC